>JADGDF010000187.1 GCA_016745055.1 Thiotrichaceae bacterium
TGAAGTATTATTGAAAGTTATCACAGTTGACGGATGCGATAGCCGTTATCTACAGTGTTTTCAGCACTGAGAGGAAGCTTATATTAACGAAAGGGAAAAATGCAATGTGCCAGGAATTTCATCCCCGGTTTGTGTCACGCGTGCGCGTCATGGGTAGCTTCTAATTCTGCTGCTGAACCAAATGCTAAACCGACTGCTAAAACTTCAATGAAGTAAAGCAGTAAGGTGAGAGGAATAATAAAAACAAAGAAATTAATAGAAATCGCTTTGAGTGAAATACCTATTGCTTGTAATTTGGACAGCGTTCTTTCATACCTTTCCAATAACAACGGTTCAAATAATAACCAATGAAATAAAGTTAAACTGTTTTTAGGTTGAGAGGGTTTGGAAAAGGGATTAGACATGGTGTAGTCTCTGTTTATTCATGCAGATTAAGGCCAATGTTCGTTGTTTTACTGAAGTTATATTTATTTTAATGCACTCTATAGGGGTAGAGAAGTATGACCTCCCCTATAGAATTAAGTGTAAGGCATAACAACTCCTTGACTGTGGTAATATTCAAACAGTTTATTAATAAAACTACTCATTTTAGATAATCTATGTCGATAGTTTAATTGAGCTTTTTGGATTTTTCCAGGGACAGCACTGAACAATTGCCAAAAGATATTATTCGGTGTTTCTGGAAATTCACTAAGTATGAGAATTCTTACTGGGTGGCGTCCCCACTGAGTTTCATAAACACCCGCCTGAACTTTTGTCAACATAACCTCTTTGGCTAATTTTTGAGGATAACGAGTACTCACCGCATAAAGTCGAAAGTTATCTGACGCCCAACTAGTCAAAGATTCTTGAAAAGATTTATAGAACCGATTTGAAATCTATTAAACTCTCGAAAAAAACAGAATGATTTGCTTGGAAAGAAAGGTTTTATTCCTGCTAAAGCTCGGTGGGTGATTGAACCTTCTAACCTTTGGGGAAAGCGATGTACGTCCAGTTAAGTGTTTTGAAAGAATGCTATCAAATACCAGTGGTAAACTCAAAGGGTGTTTTGCTCGTCTTAGAACCTGTTTAAAGTCTTTTTAGTATGAGAGCCAAAAATGCTAATAGGTTAACGAGTTGGTTTGCAATACGGTAAAAGCCAGATTGAAATCATTGCAGAAAATGCCGTCGGAGAATCTCGCAAAACTCTGGTGGTTCACTCCGAAAGACATGGCAAATTGGATAAACAAGGTGATTTATACCTGCTGGCCATCGGCATCAGTCACTACCAAGACACTCTGCAAGAAGCTCAAGGTAGACGCTTATTGTTCATCGACACCTGCTACGCGGGCGCTGCCATTATCGCGGGTCAGGAAAGAAATCCCAGCTTACTCAAAAACTTATCGGATGAAAACATCATTGTGATTGCTGCCATGGATTACGAAACACCCGCCCAGGAAACCCATCAACTCAAACACGGGGTGTTGGCCTATTCGTTATTAGAAGGTTTAAAAGGCAAAGCAGATTCGTATAAAGATAAAGGCATCAGTTTCAAAGAGCTGGATGCCTACGTGTCCAATCATGTAAAAGACCTCACCTCTGGTGCACAAACGCTTGTGTCGCAAGTGCCCCCTTATGGTTTTAAGGACTTCGAACTGGTGCGGTTGAATTGAAGAGGTTTAGTTGGCAAGATAAATCTTGCAATCCTTTGATAACGCCTATCTTACTTGGCTTTGGTTCAGTCAAAAGGTTGATAGCAACAGTTTTGTAAATCACATCCGTTGAAAAAAGTATCTTTAACTTAATGGCAATGATACCTATAATACCCTTACTAACTCACCAAACAGTAGGAAAATATAACAATGGCCAATAATGACGACAATTTTCCCTTTGAAAAATGGCGTAAACGCATACAAAAATGGGAAGTTTGCCCTTTACCTCAAAAAATAGAATTACAAACCGATGCTAAAGTATTGGTTGTAGCGCCACATCCTGATGATGAAACATTTGCATGTGGAGGAACAATTGCCACTTTGATAGAAAAAAATTGCCATGTCAAAGTGGTCATTGTGACCGATGGCAGGAAAGGAGATCCATTGCATTATTGTGGTGACAGAGATGTGGTGGTATGTCGAAAAGACGAAGCTCTAGCTGCCTTGAATATACTTGGTGTTAAACATGAAGATGTCCACTTTTTCAATCAACCTGATTCTCGATACAAAAATACGCCAGAAGTCGTGGGACTATTCTCTGACTTACTTGACACATTTCAACCAGAAGGTTTACTCATTCCCTCAGTACTTGATTTTCACCGTGATCATATTGGCGTCGCATTGACAATGATTGAACTATGGAGAAATCGTGGTTACAAGGAACGTTTATTTTTGTATGAGGCTTGGGAAAGTGTACCTGCCACAGGACTAGTGGATATTACGGGTGTATATGGACTTAAAACCAAAGCTTCCTATTGTTATTGCCTACCCTTAAGGTACTTAGACTATATTGCAGCCGGTGATGGTATGGCAACTTATCGCGGCACATACTTATCTGCTACTTCTGATAATGATAAACAACAATACTATGCCGAAGCTTTTTTAGAACTTTATAAAGATTCCTGGCCATTAGTAGTTGAAGACTTGTTGAATATTCGTGCTTTCCAAGAAAAAATATTAGCCCTAACCACTCGTAAGATTCCTTGTTCGAAGATGAAAAGGTCTAGTTAATGTCATTTCACGTAGGGTGCGTCTCACGCACCATGGCGACTCTAATAAGTTGATGATTCAGTTATAAGGTCAGCATAGTACTATCCAAAGAATCAGCAACTTACGTACGACGAGTTCGAAGGCGTTGTTTTACCAAGGTTTTACAAGCCTTCTCAGCCAAGCAGGGTAAAGCAAAGCATTGCCCATAATCAAGAGAAGTGAGCAAATGGGTATCAAGGATATTGGAATTCCTCCCGTCTTATAACCCCTACTTGGCTAGGTTGAGATGTCTACTTTAAGGGGAAGGTCCATAGTCCGGTTGAATAGTTTATTAGATACTTGCATTTATTATTTCAATGTCAGGAAGATTTTCCAAAATGTCAAAATACGTTTTATACCTCTGAAGAACATTTACCACTACAGGCAACGGTTCGGACCAAATTTCAGGTAGATCCATTTCACCTGGAAACTTAATTGCAAAAGCTAATTTTTCTGTTGGCGGGCAAAATTGAGCATCCACTCCTGGTTTGTTTCCCCGAGGATCAATTCGATACCAACCAATTTCTGGTAGGTAGATGGCGTTTAGGCCATGCAGGCAAAAGGGTACTCCGTTTTCCTCCTTGCTCAATCTTTGATAGCACAGTCCAGATGGGATCCTTTTTGATCTGAGCAAAGCTGCGAGCAAATGGCTTTTTGCATAACAATAACCAGTGCCCGCTGCCAGAACGTCAGACGCTTTGCATGTAATTTCGTTGTCTTTGAAATCAGCGGTGTGACGAATGTTGTCTCTCACCCATTCGAAGCACTGCTGTGCAATTTCAATCGTTCCAGAATAATCCTTTGTTATTGATTCCGCTTTTGTGATTATTGATGGGTGCTGCCAATCAATGTGTTCGCTGGGTTCTAGATATTTTTTCATAGTTTTATTCATTTTTACCTCCAACGCCACGCGCAACTGGCTGCCAAAAGCGACATAGCGAAAGTGGCACAGCTTTTGGCAGTCCGAGTTGACGCAAATTGCTATGCCTCTGGTTTGATCGCCTCAATGGTTGCAGAAATGACATAATCCTCAATCTTACTATTTGGAGCCCAATTTCTGATGAATTCTTTACTCTCATCTTTTGGTTTGATTTCTATGGCATCAAATCCTACCGCTTTAAGCATTTTTTCAATATTTGAGATTGATGAGGCGCCAGACATACAACCAGTGAACAATGCCATATCATTTTTCAGGTGTTCTGGTAACTCAGCGGTAGCCACAACATCTGAAATGGCCAACCGTCCACCAGGTTTTAACACTCTAAATGATTCCTGAAAAACCTTGGATTTTTCAGGCGAGAGGTTGATAACGCAATTGGATATAATTACATCTACCATACCATCTGCGACAGGCAAATTTTCTATTTCACCAAGTCGAAAATCTACATTTGGATAACCCGCTTTATCTGCATTGGCACGGGATTTACTCACCATTTCTGCTGTCATATCAACGCCTATCACTTGCCCTGATTCACCGACTTCTTTAACCGCAAGAAAGCAATCGAATCCCCCGCCACTCCCCAAATCTAAAACGGTTTCACCAGACTTTAACGAGGCTATGGCTTTAGGGTTGCCGCAACCCAAACCCATATTTGCACCATCAGGCACTTGATTTACATCTGTGCTTGAATAACCAAGTTCCATTGAAGCGGCTTTGGAATCAGAACCAGATGTATCGCAACATGAGCTTGCCGAGCATCCGCAGCCTGAATTGTCTAATTCTGCTACTTTGCCATACTGTTCACGCACTGCTTTGCGGATGTTGTCATTTCCTAATTGCTCCACGTTGATCTCCTATTACTCAGGTTAGAAACAGTTATTACACTCTTATAGACGGAGACGAAAGGAAAAGGACGCAAATATTTATGATTTAGCAAAATTTGCAGCTCTGTTCCTTCTTCTCATAAGAAATAACTTGATTATCCTTATTAATCTCAAATAGACAGCAGTCATTCAGCATGGATTTCAATAAAGCTCTACCTCTTTGGACTCTTGATTTTGCACCTGATAACGAGATGCCTTCTAGATCAGCCACTTCTTTTTGAGGTTTACTTTCTATCTCGGACAATTGAATCGCTTTACGATATTTATCAGGTAATTCTTTAACCATCGGCTCAAGGCATAATGCTAATTCCTGCTTAATTACATCCTCTTCTTCGGGTTCAGGCTGTTCTATCCAGTCAGGAAGTTCTACCATTGTTCGCTTTGAACGATAATAATCAATTACTGTGTTTCGGGTTATCTGATATAGCCAACTTTCAAGTTTATCGCCTTCTTTCAGGGAATTAATTTGGACATGTATTTTCATGAAGACATCCTGAAGAAGATCGTCCACCACATCTTCAGATACTTTGCTTCTTATGAAGGCTGCTAATTTCTTGTGGTATTCATGCCATATATTTTCGGTTGCTTTCACGCTGGTTCCTTTGAAGCATAACGGTTCATGATAACTGGCGGCAATGCTAGGATAAGGCTCATTGCCATTAAGTTAAGGATTTTTTAGTTTGGCGTGCAAGATTTATCTTGCGTGTGCAAACTAAAGTTTGCACTCCTACGAGCCTAATTTAATGGCAGAAAGGATACGGCTACCTCCACAATTTGATTTTGCTTTTTCATTTTGCACAGATATATTTTTCCGTCCGGTTCATTAGTTTGTTATGCCATGCTTTTGATTATTTTTTCTGTCGATCGATCGCATCTTTGGCTACAGCACAGTTAAAGCCAAGCTCGCATAGGGTAGCGATAGCGTCATCCACTGATCAAAGCAGAATAATTAAGTTTCGTGCAATCCTTCCAAATGGCGGATGACGCTACCGTTTATCCGCTTTATGAGTTGAAATCAAATCATGCATAGTGGTGCAAACAAAAAGACGTTTGCCCACCCTACCTGGCTTGTTGATAAGCTTGAATAGCTTGGGAAAATTGGTTTTTGCCTGCCAACGCATAACCTAAGTTATAAAGTGCTTGTACATTTTTAGGCTCAATATGTAAGGCAGCTTAGTAACATTCAATGGCTTTTTCATACAGGCTCAACTGCGCATACACAGCCCCTAAATTATTATGTGCTTGTATATTGACTGTCTAAATTAATCGCTTGTTGATACGATTCAATCGTGGCTGCAAACTGATGTTGAGTTTCAAACGTATCCCCAAGTTGCAAAAAAAGCACTGCAGTATTCGGATTTACTTGTAATCCCTGTTGGTAAACTTGTATTGCCTCTAAATATCGTTTTTGCTGCGATAAAGTTAAACCAAGATTAATATAAGCTTGTACAAAATCTGGGGCAAGTTCAATAGCTTGTTGATAACGGGCGATGGCCTGCGGTAAACGATTTGAATCCCCATAAATTTTCCCTAAATCATTGTGAACATAGGGTGAGTTGTCAATTTCAAGTGCTTGAGTAAGTAACTGAATGGCTGAATCTGATTTGTTGCTTTTGCGCAAATATAATTCCAAGTGCATGTAAAGCATGAAAATGTTGGGGTACAACGACTAAAATTTTTTGATAAATCTGTTTGGCTTGTTCAAATTCACCTTGAGTTTGAAATTACTGGGCAATTTGAAAGGCTTCTTCATAGGGTAACCGCATTTTCAGACATATATAGGACCACCGATTGTATGTTAATACGCTAGCAGATTGCATCAACATACATTTTGAAAAATACTAAAGTTCTGCTTTTGCTTTTTCTATAGCCTTTTTGATTTCGTCTTTTCTCCCTTTGTCAGCAATTTCACGACCTTGGCGAGGAGGAGCTTTCAAGGCTTTGTTCAATACTTGCACCGCTTCTTTGTATTTACCTTGTTCAATCAAATAATCACCATAAAAATAGTTAGAGTCAATGCCATCTGGATTGATTTTTAAGGCTTTTTTTAAGTATTCGCCTGCCTTTTCAGGATCACCAAATCCAATAGGCCAACCTGGTACTTGATAGTACAAGCTACCCAAAGAAGTATAAATTGAGCCATGCATAGCACTTGGGTCAATTTTTTCTGCTTTAAGCAATAAGTCACGGGCTTTTTCAACCAGGCCCAATGCGCCAAATCCTCCTCTAACACCTGCATACGTCGCATTGATAATCGCTTCCCAAATCAGAGGTTCAGCAGTTTTTGGATGGCGCGCAGTGATCGCTTTAGCATCAGCGGCTAATTTTTCAAAGGCCGCTTCTTTTTTATTTTCAGCAAATTGATACTGAATTTTTTCCCATTGGCTACGAATGGAAATGACGTCTTCCAACATATCAGCATAAGCTTCAGTGAAGGATAAACTCATCACTAGGGTTGCAATAAATACAAGTTTTTTGAACATAAAAACCTCTTTAAAGTAAGTAAATGTGAAATTTTAACAAAAAATTGTGGAAAAACGTTTTACCTATACATAAACTTATTTACTTGGTTTGGCAGGTGCCCAAAGCTTGTCTGGCAAGATAAATCTTGCATGCCTGATGAACCGAATTTTGACTTATTAGAGTTGTATCCCGTTAAAAATCAATCAATTAGCTAGATAAAAGTTCCATAGTCCGGCACATACTCCAATTATTTCATCATATAAATCAATAAG
>JADGDF010000024.1 GCA_016745055.1 Thiotrichaceae bacterium
GTGTTCATGACTTTACCCTATTCAAACAAAGTCTCAAGAAAGCTCAACTTGATGTCTCTATACGAGTATTAGCTGATAGCGGTTATCAAGGAATGGGAAGATATAGTAACATTCCTATAAAAATGTACTATCAAACTCCTTATGTAAAAATTTAAAATACTTCTATTTAACCATTTGCATGGTACAAAAATATAGGAATTCCACTATACCATGCTTGTTGCCAAATCCCATTTAAAAAAACTAAGCTTTGCCCTTTGACTGAGGAACAAAAACAGGCTAACCGCCAACTGGATAAAATCCGTATTACTGTCGAACATGTAATACGAGCTCTTAAAATTTTCAAAATGCTTGCGCTTCGTTACCGAAATCGTCGTAAGCATTTTGCTCTACGGTTTAACCTTATTGCTGCTATATATAATAAACTAATTATTTAAGCTTGTTAACAACTTATTTCGCAAGAGGTCTATTTTGATTCATCAAAATCCCGTAAAGAAAGCCTTGCTCATAAATATTTGGTATTAGGCGACCTGTTTTACATGAAAGATATATCTGAAAATAAAAAGCAATATTTTGAAGCTGCAGAAAGAAATTACCTTCGAAGTTTGAACTTCTATAGTTCATTGGAAAATCAGGAAAAAATTGCTGAGTTGTATGGTAATTTGGGAAATGTTTATCATCGTCTTGGAGACTTAAAACAAGCCAGAGAAATGTATTTGAATAGTTTGTGACTGTTCAAATTTTTAGAAAACCCTAAAGCGGAAAAAATACAATAATTATATGATACTCTTTGAAGAGCTATATAGTCCTTACCATATTAGGGTTCACTGCTCCACTTATTTTTTGCCTAGCTTTTTCGCTTCTCTGATTTTTCTTTTGTTTTAAATAAGATTTTCAAGATAAAAATAAATTGAAGTACAAAATTTGTTTTGCAAACAGCAAGATAAATCTTGCACTCCACGAGTTTTTCTCTCACTCCCAAACTCTGTTTCTCGTTCCTACGCACTCGCGTAGAAATGCAATCCTGACACACTGCGTCGCATATTGTTTAATCAGTATACTACTAATGCGTACAAATTATATTTATGCATGAAATAGTCAATAGGAAAGTATTCCCTAATGTTCCCTCAAAAATTTTATATTGAATTGTCCTCTGCTACTTTCTCAGTCATGACTTGGGTATAATTAAAAAATAATGTAAATTAAATCTATCCAACTACCTTTTTATACCCAAGGAACTCGGAGACATTTCTCATGCAAATGATTGTCTTAGGCATGCACCGTTCTGGCACTTCCAGTGTTGCACGATTACTCAATATGATGGGAGCTTACTTTGCCGCAGAAGGGGCTGCCATGCTGCCAACTGACGCAAACCCTAAAGGCTATTGGGAACGTAATGATGTTGTGCAATTGAATGAAGGCATTTTGGCCAACTTAGGGGCAACCTGGGATCGTATTAGTTCTTTAAATTTAGATAAAATAACTGATGGTTTACACAAAGAATTTGATAAACAAGCCCGCAATATTATTTTTAATTTAGATTCCCACCGTCCCTGGATGATCAAAGACCCGCGCTTTTGTTTGCTGCTTCCACTATGGCTAAATTTGATGGAAGTGCCTCTCTGCATTTATGTTTACCGCAACCCTATTCAAGTTGCGCAATCTCTATATAGACGGGATCGTTTTTCCATCCATTTGGGCATGGCATTGTGGGAAAAATATAATTTATGGGCATTAACCCATTCGAGTGATATTCCACGAATTTTGGTCTCTTATCATGATTTAATGGATAAACCCATTGAAACAGTCAATTTGCTATATGAAGATTTACAGGCAAACCATGTACAAGGCTTACGTTTACCAAATGATAAAGAAATTTTATCTTTTATTGAACTAGGCTTGCTTCATGCCAAGGGAGAAGATAATTTACAACGCCAGTACAGTAATCATAACCAAGCCAAACTATTTCAATCATTTGAAAATAAAACTATTTTTCAATTGAATCCTTTACCTTCTTTATCTGAAGGGAGCGTTGAAGTTCTGCGAGAATATGAAAACCATTTCTTTGAAAAATTGGAATCTGAGAGGAAATTACAAACTAACCTCCAAGAATTAAAAAATCAGCATGTCGCGCATCGTGAGGAAATTGATAAAATCACGCAACAAATGAAAGATGTGCGACAAAGCTTACAACAAAGTTTGCAACAAAAAATCGAAGAAAGCAAGCAATATCAGCAAGCTTTATTGGCCACTCAGGCGAGAGAAGAACACCTTGAGCAGGAGTTATCCAGTCATCAATCTGAACTTGAACGTTATTTTGCCGATGTCCAATCACAAGACCACATTATCACTGAACAACGCACTTTGCTGGCTGATCGTTTAAACGAAAATCGTTTCCAATTTGAAGAAATGCAAAGATTGATTCATTGGCTGGAAGTATTGAACCATGATTTAAATGCAGTATTTTCCTCTCAAACCTGGAAAATGGGCGATGCGGTGACCAACGCAGTACTAAAATTGACTTTACGTGCCCCTGGCCAAACGGCCCGAGATCATATTCAACAAGTCATGCAAGCCTTTTTTCAATGGAGAATGGACAGTTTACAGGAAAAACGGCGCTATCAAGCAGAAGAAGATGAATTAGTGGTAGATACTAAAAAAAAAGTGAATATTGCCGCCCTGGTCGCACTCCATAATGGAGAGCCTTCTGCCTCTGCCAGTATTCGTTTAATTCTACCGTTCCAACATCCAACGTTGGCTGAAAAGATCAATTTTGAAATTTATACCACCTACGAATATTTATTTAATGTAGAATCTGATATTATCGTGGTTCAGCGTCATATGCTGCCCACGCAGGAAGCTGCTCAAAAACTAGTTGATTATTGTAAAAAACAGGGTATTAAACTCATTTACGAAATTGACGACGATTTATACAATATTTTCAAAAAACGTGATATTCATGGCAGTTATCCAAAATCACTATTAGCAGGCGTGATGGTAGCCACTGAATGTGCTGATCTTGTCATTACTTCCTCTCCTTTTTTACAACAACAAATTCAATCCATGAATCCCAATGTGATTTGTATACCAAATGCATTGGATGAAAATTTGTGGTTAGAACCGCGTGATGACAATTTTATTCAACCAACGCCCAAACAAATAGAGGATAAAATCCGCATTTTATATATGGGGACAAAAACCCATACGGATGATTTAAAAATTGTTCAAAAAGCTTATCAACAGCTAAAAAATGAATATAGTGATAAAGTCATTTTAGAAATTGTGGGTGGCGTACCAGATGGTACCAAAATTTTTGGAGATATAGTGGAAGTTACTTCAGTTGGTGATTTTCGTGATGACAGCCAGGATGATTACAGTCGATTTGTCCATTGGTTTAGACAAACGAATCACTGGCAATTTGGAATAATTCCATTACAAGTTAACGAGTTTAATAATAAGAAAACCTATATTAAATTTTTGGATTACACTGCGTTGGGTATTCCTTGTATTTGTACTGATATTGCGCCTTATCGCGAAGTTGTGCGTCATGAAGAAAATGGGTTATTGATTGCAAACGATACTCAAAGCTGGTACCAAGCCATGAAACGATTGGTTGACGATATAGAACTGCGTCATCAGTTGGCCAAACAAGCTTTTGAGGATTTAACCCAAGGTTATATTTTAAAATACGCAGCTCAACAATTTTACCAAGCCTACACTGCAATCCTGGATAAGCCTGTTGCAAAACCGTCTAATTTACCAGGGAAATATCAGCGTCAACGGCAAGATAATTATTTGCATTGGTTGAAAAAATACGATCCTCTGGACAGAAAAACTTTGTATCGTATGACCGCGCAAATAAAACAGTGGACAAATCCACCGCTTATTTCAGTTGTCATGCCGGTTTACAATATTGAAGAAAAATGGTTACGTGCCGCGATTGAGTCAGTACGCAGACAAATTTATCCTCATTGGGAATTATGTATTGCGGATGATGCATCAACTCATAAGCATATTCGGCCTATTTTGGAAGAATATGCTGCCAAAGACAAACGTATTAAAGTTTGCTTTCGGGATACCAATGGTCATATTTCCGCAGCCTCTAACAGCGCATTAGAATTAGTCCAAAGCGATTATGTGGCCTTGTTAGATCATGATGATAAATTAACGTCCCATGCTTTGTATTGGGTAGCTTCTGAAATTATTGCCCATCCAGATGTAGAGTTGATTTATTCGGATGAGGATAAAATTAACGAGCGAGATGAGCGCTTTGGGGCTTATTTTAAATGTGATTGGAACCCTGATTTATTTTTATCCCACAATTTAATCACCCATTTAGCTGTGTATAAAACCCAGACGTTGCGCGATATTCATGGATTTCGAGTCGGTTATGAAGGTGCCCAAGATTATGATTTAGCGTTGCGCGTGGTCGAACGCATTAAACCACAACAAATTCGACATATTCCCAAAATCCTTTACCACTGGCGAGCCATTGCCTCAAGCACTTCTGGCGATCCCAATGCAAAACCGTATGCTCTTAATGCGGCCAAAAAAGCCATTGGGGAATTTTTAGTGCGTAAAAGTATTAAGGCCCATGTCGCAGAGTCTTCGGTAATGTCGGGCATGCTTCGTGTGCAGTATGCCTTACCCGCTAATCCACCGTTGGTGAGCTTGATTATTCCGACGCGCAATCAAGTTAAATTACTGCGTTTATGTGTGGAAAGTATTCTTGCAAGCACCAGCTATCCTAATTATGAAATTTTAATTGTCGATAACAACAGTGACGATCCTGAAACTCTTAGCTATTTCAAGTCATTGGGAGAAAAAGCGCGAATTATTCCTTATCATAAAACATTTAATTACGCAGCGATTAACAATTTAGCGGTTCAACAAGCTAAAGGTGAACTGGTTGGTTTATTAAATAATGATATTGAAGTCATTAGTAAAGATTGGCTGACAGAAATGGTGTCTCACGCCTTACGTCCTGACATTGGGGCGGTTGGTGCAAGATTATGGTATCCACATGATACCTTGCAACATGGCGGAATTTTATTGGGTGTGGGTGGTATTGCAGAACATGCGCATAAAAATTTACAGCATGGCCAGGAAGGTTATTTTGGTCGTGCGCAAGTTATTCAAAATTTCTCAGCCGTGACTGCAGCGTGCATGGTTTTGAAAAAATCAGCCTTTTTAGAGGTTGGAGGTTTAGATGAACAGCACCTCACCGTGGCGTTTAATGACATTGACTTATGTTTAAAACTAGCTGAAAAAGGCTTGCGTACTTTGTGGACACCTTATGCAGAGTTATATCATCATGAATCTGCCAGTCGCGGTTATGAAGATACCCCAGAAAAACAGGCACGTTTAGCCAAAGAAGCCAATTATATGCAACAACGTTGGAAAAAATGGATTCAACACGATCCGGCTTACAGCCCAAATTTAAATCACAAAACAGGTGATTTTGGGTTGAATTGGGAGAAGTAGGAGGTTCTTAGAATTAACAAAACCAGCTTACTTCCAAATTTATCGTTTGAAAGTTTTCAAAAACTAGCGGGAAATTGAACTATGCTATGGACAGTTGCTGTTGGTGTACAACGAGGTCAACGTGATGAGCAAGAAGATAGTTTCGTTATTTTGCCAGAACCCACAAAAGATAATTGCTTGGACAAAGAATTTTTGTTAGTTGTGGCAGATGGTATGGGAGGGCAAAAAAATGGGAAGTTAGCTTCTCAGGAGGTTATAAATGTAGCACAAACGGTTTGGAGGATGAAAGAAAAATACCTTACAATATCTCCTACACATTTATTAAAAGTCATTACTGAAAAGGCACATTCTAATATACGAAATTTAGGTAAAGAGATAAATTCTAACATGGGAAGCACCTGTGTATTGTTATATGTTAAGGAAAAACAAGCCTGGTGGTCATATGTAGGAGATAGTCGTTTATACCATATTCGCCAAAGAAAATTGCTCGTCAGAACTCAAGATCATTCTGTCGTACAGATGTTATTTGATATGGGACGTATTTCGGAAGTAGAAATGTTGCACCACCAGGACAGAGGACGTTTGCTTAAAAATTTGGGAAAAAGTGGGAACATTGAACCAGAATACGGGTTTTCAAAACTGAAAAACGGTGATAGTTTTATTTTATGTACAGATGGTTTTTGGGAATATATTTCTCTCAATTCAATGATTGCAGGACTAAACCAAACTCGATATCCGATGGAAGTTGTTGCCGCTGGTTTGGCTAAAAGAGCAGTGAAAAAAGGGAAAGAAGACAGTGACAACACGACCTTGATTATAGTGAAATCTGCAACTCACTTTAAAATGCCTACTAACCTACTGGATAATATTTTTTTGTTCGTATTAGCGTTTTTCATTTTCTATTTAATTTACATATTATTTTGATAACGACAAATGCAAAAAATACTTTTATTTTTGGCAGTATATTTTTTGAGTGTAAATGCAACGCTGGCTGAAAATATGATTAGTTCAGCAGACGAAGGGGTTGTACGTATTATCAATGTTATTTCAGTCAATAGTTATGGCACGGGTACAGGTTTTGTAATCAGTGAAAATCATGTTGTGACTAATTTTCATGTGATAGATAAGCACGTGGTGTTAATGGTGGCTGATGGGGGCGTTGATGAACAACATCTTAAGCAAGCAGAAGTCCTATGGTCATCATCAGAAAAAGACCTGGCTGTTTTACATGTCCCTCAATTAAGTGCAAGAAAACCTTTAAAATTAAACGAGGCAGAACCTGAAAAAGGTAGTCAGGTTTATGCATTGGGATTTCCTGGCGCGGCTGATATTTTTGATCGAAATGAGTTAAATGCTGTTGAATCAAGCGTAACACGCGGAGTACTGAGTCGGATCATGCGTAATACTACCTGGCCAGGTAAAACAGGTTTACTTGATATAATTCAGCACAGTGCACAAATTAATGGCGGAAATAGTGGTGGTCCATTGATTAACCCTTGTGGTGAAATCATTGGTGTCAATACTGCAGGAGCAAGTAACTCTCAAGGTATTTATGCAGCTTCCTACATTAATGTACTCATTGAAGCCTTGCGTACTGAGGGAATTAACTTTGAAGCAACTAATAATGCTTGTTCCAATGTATCTGCAAATACTATCCAACCCTGGGTCATCCTTTTATTCCTGACTTTATTTATCCTTATTCTCCTAAGTTTTCGCAGGCCAAGGCAACAAGTTTTCAAAACTGCGGAAAATTATACGCAGTGGTTACGCCAAGGTGCGTCACAAATAAAGAATTATGGTCAAACAACTGTAAAGTATGAAGGAAAAGTATTATGGGCTTTGCAGGGTAAGCACTACCATACAGAATTTTACTTACCTATTAACCAAAATCAGCTTCAATCTACACAAGGAATAACCCTTGGTCGATCGGAAAAATTATGTGATTTAGTGATTAAAGATGACTGTATTTCCCGTCGTCATGCTCGTTTAACCTATGATTTGGCAACACATTCATTACTAATTGAAGACTTAAATTCAGCCAATGGTATTAAAGTCAATAATAAGTGGTTACAAGTATTTCATCCCATACCTATTGATATTTATTCTAGTATTCAATTAGGGGAAATCCCCTTTAAATTAGTTAAAATAGGCTAACATGAAACGTCCCAGTCGTGAAATCAATATTTTCAGCATGTCTGCCTTAGACTTATTTGCCTCAGCAATGGGAGCGTTTATTTTGCTGACGGTGATTTTATTTCCCTATTATCAAAAAAACGCTAAAATTGTAGAGGAACTAAATAAAATCAAAAATACCCTGGCAAAAACACAACAGCAGTTAACCACTTGCCAAACTCAACAGCAGAAAATTCAAAACCGTTTGCAAACTTGTGAGCAGAAACGGCAGGAATGCGAACAACAAAAGCAAGCTTGTGAAAATAAATTAAAACAAACTTTTTTAGCCATTGTTTTGAAATGGACAACCTTAAAACAAGACGTTGACTTGCATGTCATTGATACTGAGGGAAATGAATTCTATTACAGTACTCATAATCGGGAGAGAAATGATTTCCCTAATTCAGATGCTGAACTAAGCGTCGATACAACTCAAGGCCCAGGAATTGAAATTTGGGAAAACCCGTTGGCCAAAACAGGTGATTACAAAATATACATCAATTTATACACTAGACACGGAAATGCTAAAAATCCGACAGTGAAAACCACTGTTTACTATCGGGATGGATCAAAAAAAATGCATGATGTTACTCTTTCTACAGAGGGACATAAAGTACTGGTTGCCACCGTCAACGTAAATTCTGAAGGTGATGTTACTGTGGCCAGCCCTTGAGCAAGAAATAGGAAACAAGTTATGGCGATTTTTTCCAAAAGCAGCACAGATGTTAGCCACAATGCCTTGCCAACAGAGTATTATTTGAGTAAGGAATATCGTATCGAAAAAATCCTTGGTGACGGTGGGTTTGGTATTACTTATTTGGCTTGGGATAACAATCTGAACTGTTATGTGGCTTTGAAAGAATATTTGCCCAATGATATTGCCATACGTAATGGCGATAATTTGAGTATTTACCCAAAATCCACAGGAGATGAAACTGCTTTTAACTGGGGATTAAACTGTTTCATTCAGGAAGCTAAAACCTTAGCTCAATTTAATCATCCTAATATTGTACGAGTTAGACGTTTTTTTGAAAGCTTAAACACTGCTTATATTGTGATGGATTATGAAGAGGGGGAAAGTCTGGATGCCTTGCTCAGTAGTGGAGAAACAGCAGATGAAAAGGAAATCCAACAGTTACTTAAGCCATTGCTGAATGGTCTGGAAGTTGTACATGATAGCGGTTGTTTACACAGAGATATAAAGCCTGGCAACATTTATATTCGTGATAAAGATAATTCACCAGTTTTACTGGATTTTGGCTCGGCCCGTTACGATGTCAACTCACGCAGTCGCAGCATTACAGCCATTGTAACTCCAGGTTATGCCCCTTTTGAGCAATATGAAAGTCAGGGAGCAACGCAAGGTGCTTGGACAGATATTTATTCGATAGGGGCTGTTTTGTATCGCTTAATTAGTGCAAAAGTGCCTGTCGAAGCGACAGAAAGAATTGGTGCTATTGTACGTGGTAACTCTGACCCACTTGTGCCTGCCGTTGAAATCGGGAAAGGCCGTTATTCACAACATTTGTTGGAAGCCATTGATTGGGCGTTGAAAATCAAAGAGAAAGAACGGCCACAAAGTATTAAAGAATGGCGGGAAAAACTTTTTCCTAAACATGACATCCCAAAACCAAATCCGATAACCAAACAGCTAATTATATCTTTATTGCTTGCCATTTTAGCAGGAGCTGGAGGGTATTATGTAGCTACATTATTATCACTAACTGAACCTGCTGTTATCAATACAGAGGTATTTCCAGAGTCTACCTCCAATAAGGATTCTAATCCTGTCACAATACAACCGGCAATTCAACCACCAGAAGAGCAAGGAAGAAGTATGTTTGCTGCCCTTGAAAAAGAAGCACAAGAACAAGAAAGAGAAAGACTTGCTGCTATTGAAAGGGAAAGATTAAGGCGGGAAAAGGAACTTGTCAATGAAGTAATAAGTGACATTAGGCGCATACAAGAACGATTTGAACGCAATGTACGTAATGCCGAAAGTGAAAATCAAGTGATTGGTGTTGCCGAGGATTTTATGACTGAAATACAAAAAACTTTAAGAAAATTGGAACAAGAAGCCATTTCTTCTGAAAATGAAAGACAAGTGGAACGCACTCTCAAAGACGTTATCAACGAAATGCAACGTCAGGCCGTTTTAAGAATTGCTTCGATTGAAGAAGCATTAAGTCGATGTTCGGATGGTCGGTTAAATGCCGCTCAAATCGAAAAGCTTGTCACTAATAAAATAGCGATAGGAAAAAGAATAGATGTTTCTGTTCCTTACTCTTGGCAAGAAGGACAAGTAAGTGGAGGTCGTGCTTATTTCCAAAAAAAAGGAAGGAATGCTTCTGAAGGCAGATGGAAAATTAATTACAACCAACTTTGTTGGTGTTATGGAACATGTAGTGAATACAAATGCAAGTATGTTGAAGCTAGGAATAACTGTTCTGTTTGGTACTATATAGACCCTGAAACGGGAGAGGGAACAGGAAAAGTCACTGAATGGCGTGATATTGATTAACTTTAAGTTGTTAATTTGGTATTTTACTTAATTGTGCCAATTCCCAAGAATTTGTCGGAGAATACTTATGAAACAAGCACTGAATAGCCGCAGTCAAAGAAATTTCTATTTGCCAAAGTTAGTGTGTGGCAACAATTTTTTTCTGGTAGTACTACTTTGTTTAACATTATTTAGTTGTAGTGCTAACGATAAAGAAGTCCATCCTAAAAATATTGACCCTGAAAAAATGGTGGAAAATATTATTGTAAAACCCACAGTTTCAGAAAAAAAGCCAACTTCTGAGTTAGTAGAAAATTTACTAACTCAAGAAAACGAAGCTGTAGATAGCTCAAAGGACTTGGATATTACAGAAAGTTTATCTTCTCAAAATAGTTCAGTGAGTGAAAATATTGAGATTTCAAATACATCAGAAAATACGCCTGTTAAAAACGTAGAAATCCCAAATCCTGCAGAAAATTCATCCGCTCAAAAGAGCAAGATGGATAATGATTTAGAGGTTTCAAATCCTAATGAGTTTAGTGAAACTCAAAAAATTTCAAGCTCATTCAACGCTGGCTGCCAACCTCCTAAAAATATTGCTCCCGATACGGGTATAAGTCATCGTATTCCTTTTGGACAATGGCTTAGTTCATTTAAAATTGAAGCCCTTACTAGTGGTATTTCCAATGCGACTATTAAAAGTGCATTTCGCAATGTTTATCCAATTCAAAAAGTGATTGATTTGGATCGTCGTCAAAAGGAATATTCTGTTACATTTTCTAAATACCTGAGAAATTCTATTTCTACTAAAAGGATTTCGCATGGAAAATCTATGCTCAAAAAATATCACTCATTGCTTAAAAGAGTTGAAAGCAAATATGCTGTACAACCTCAAATTTTAATTGCTTTATGGGCTATGGAAAGTAATTTTGGAAAAACTATGGGCAATTTTTCCACTATCCGTACGATAGCAACGTTAGCCCATGAAGGACGGCGGCGTAACTTCTTCCGAAACGAATTACTATGTGCACTTCATATTCTTGAAGAAAAGCATATTCAAGTTGATCAAATGAAAAGTTCTTGGGCAGGTGCAATGGGACAGCCTCAATTTATGCCATCTACGTTTTTTTACTATGCCGCTGATGGCAATGGTGATAGTAGAAAAGATATATGGTACAACAAAGCTGACGTATTTGCCTCTGCTGCTAATTACTTAAAAAAAGTCGGCTGGAAACCAAGTCAAAACTGGGGGTTAGAAGTAAAATTACCCAGAAATTTTGATCCCTATCAAGCTCGTTTTTCCGAGGAAAAAACTGTAAAAGAATGGCATAGTTTAGGTGTAAAAAAAGCGAATGGTAAACCTCTGTCTGTAAAAAATAATATCAAAGGGTCTATTGTCCTTCCCTCGGGTATAAAAGGACCTGCATTCCTTGTGTTCTACAATTTCAAGATGATTAGGGAATGGAATCGTTCTACAAATTATGCATTGACTATTGGACACTTGTCTGATCGATTAATAGGCAAAGGAAAATTAATTGCTAAAGCACCGAAAGGGGAAAAGCCTCTCACTCGTGAACAAGCCTTGTCATTACAACGCAACTTAAAAAAGCTTGGTTTTTACCACGATAAAATAGATGGTATGGTAGGATTAAAATCACGTAGCGCGATACGTGAATATCAAAAATCCAGAGGCATACCCGCAGATGCTTATCCTTCTCCCGCTGTGATATTGCGAATACAACAAGATGCAGGGGCTTTCCATGAAACAGAAAACAACTTCGAGCAGTCAACAAGTTATAAGATAGTTGCCCATCAACCAACAGAGACTTCTTTAACCCATGAACAAGCATTATCATTGCAATATAATTTGAAAAAACTTGGTTTTTATCGTGGAAAAATCGACGGTATACTGGGTGCTCATTCCCGTAATGCAATACGTGAGTATCAGCAGTTTAGAGATATAATCCCTGCAAACAGTGACTTATCCCCATCGCTTATTTCGCAGATACAAGAAGATGCTATGCATATTCCTCTACAAGAAACAGAAAACAAAAACAATTAGGGTGTAGGTAAATTTCCTTGACCAAGAGGTCTAAACAGTGGCGATTTTTTCTAAAAGCAGCACAGGCGTTAATCATAATGCATTGCCAACGGGGCATTATCTGAATGAATATCGTATTGATGAAGTCCTTGGTGATGGTGGGTTTGGTATTACTTATTTAGCTTGGGATACCAACCTGAATTGCCATGTGGCTCTCAAAGAATTTTTACCCAACGATATTGCAGTGCGCAGTGGTGATAATTTAAGTATTCATCCTAAATCTACAGGGGATAAAACCTCTTTCAATTGGGGATTAAGCTGTTTCATTCAGGAAGCTAAAACCTTAGCTCAATTTAATCATCCTAATATTGTACGGGTTAGACGTTTTTTTGAAAGCTTAAACACTGCTTATATTGTGATGGATTATGAAGAGGGGAAAAGTCTGGATGCATTACTCAATAGCGGAGAAACCGCTGATGAAGGTGAAATCCGACAATTGCTTGAGCCACTGTTGGATGGATTGGAGATAGTCCATGATGGCAATTGCTTACATAGAGATATAAAGCCTGGCAACATTTATATTCGTGATAAAGATAATTCACCAGTTTTACTGGATTTTGGCTCGGCCCGTTATGACGTCAGTTCACGCAGTCGCAGTATTACGGCGATTGTAACTCCAGGTTATGCCCCTTTTGAACAATATGAAAGTCAGGGAGCAACGCAAGGTGCCTGGACAGATATTTATTCGCTAGGGGCTGTTTTGTATCGCTTAATCAGTACACAAGTGCCAGTCGAAGCAACAGAAAGAATCGGTGCTATTGTACGTGGAAATTCGGAACAAGTAAGCCCCATGCTCAGTCATCTTAGATTAGAAGTTGCGCGTCTCTGTCAGGCTTTGGAAACAAGCTTATGAAGCCAAGAGATAGCTTGAAATTTTTTTTAACTATAACAGCAATGCTATAAAAATTGACAGGCTGTTTATCGCTTTTCAGGTCTTATTTAAAAGAATGTCCATAAAAACAGAATTACAACGCTTTTTTCTTACATTAAGTTTTTATACCCGTTTACCTATACCTCCAAATATGGTCTTTGAAAATACAAACGTTGCTCAAACAGTTCGTTATTTTCCTATGATTGGTTGGATGATAGGTGGCAGTGCTGCAGGTATTTTTTTGTTAGGTTTACTGTTTTTTTCAGTGACGACTGCCATTATTCTAAGTATGATAACCACTATTTTGCTAACAGGTGCATTTCATGAAGATGGCTTTGCAGACTTTTGTGATGGTTTTGGCGGTGGATGGACAAAAACGCAAATTTTAACCATTATGAAAGATTCAGCCATTGGTACTTATGGCAGTATTGGGCTTATTTCCATTTTTGCCATGAAATTTACAAGTTTGCATGAACTATCTCCTGATATAATACCGATGGCCTTAATTATCGGGCATACAGTGAGCCGTTTTACAGCAATCACTTTTTTACATACTCATACCTATGTGAGAACCACGGCCGATAGTAAAGTGCCTATTTCTCAGCAGCCAATTCAGTTAAAAGAATTTATTATTGCAGCATTTTTCACAGGTTTGTCTTTTTTAGGTTTATTTGATTTTTATTATCTTCTCACTATTTTACCGATTTTTGCCTTAAGAAAGTATTTCAGCCAACTTTTTACTAAAAAACTGGGAGGGTATACAGGAGATTGCTTAGGGGCAGTGCAACAATTATCGGAAATTACTTTTTACCTCAGTCTTGCAATATTACAATAAAAATTATGGCTCAACACGGTGGTAATATTTACTCATTTGCACAAAAATTACAGTGCGCCCCTGACGATATTATTGATTTTTCATCCAATATTAATCCTCACCAAGCCGTTGTGCCACAGATTGAATCACAACAACTCAGACCTTATGCTGATCCTGATTATTATGAATTACATCAAATTATTAAACAAAGATATCCTGAGTTTGCACAATGTGAAATTGAGCTATTTAATGGTGCCTCAGCCGCTATTTTTGCTTTATTACGTTTTTTAAACCCTGAAAACCTTGTGCTCTATGCGCCGTTATATGCAGAATATCGACAGGTTGGCGAATTGTTTGCCAACAAGGTACAATTAATCAATCGTTTTGAAGCAATCACAGCAAATGTACCTCGTTATTCCACTATTGTATTCGTGAATCCAAGTACTCCTGATGGACAGTATTATCCTTTAGAAAAATTAATCGCTGAATGGAAAAAAGCTTGCTGTATCCTTATTGTTGATGAGTCTTTTTTAGATTTTACCCATTATTCTTCAGCGATTGAACTTTTAAAAGATTATCCTAACTTTTTTATCATTAAATCCTTCACTAAATTTTATGGCTGTGCCGGAGTGAGAGTTGGTTTTATTGCAGGAAACAGTCAATCTATCAAATTACTCCATCAACAAGAACCCATTTGGAAACTATCTTCTTTTGATGTTTTATATATACAAAATGCCTTAAAAAATAAAGAATTTATTACTGAAACTCGTAAAAATACTCAAATTTATCGTCAATGGTTAAAAACAGTATTTACTGAACTAAATTGGGTAGCATTTGAAGGAAACGCAAATTTTTTATTAGTAAAATTGACTCAATTTGATGGTCATGCCTTGCAAAGAAAACTAGCACCGTACAAAATACTTGTGAGAGTATGTGATAACTTTGATTTTTTAGACGCCTTTTATGTTAGATTTGCAGTAAAAGCAGAAAAAGATATTTTACTTTTGCAAAATACATTAGAACAGCTCATATAGCAGGCTACTTTTTGATTACCCAGATTTTTTCAATTTTATTTCCTATTTTTGCCATTATTTTGGTTGGCTATTTTTATGCGCACCGTTATCCAACCGATATGAGTGTGCCTAATCGTCTGAACGTTAGTGTTTTCATTCCCGCCTTAATTTTTGGCATTTTATCTGACCATTCTTTTCAATTGGCCGACTATCAAACATTAGCTTTTTCTGGCGCTATGATTATTTTAGGGCCAGGTATTCTGCTATTACCCGTGATTTATTTTTCCAAAATTCAGTTTAAAACATTTATTCCTCCCATGATGTTTACAAATACTGGAAATATGGGCATTCCAGTGGCTTTATTTGCTTTTGGAGAACAAATACTCCCTGCAGCGATTGTTTTATTTATTGTAGGTTCAACCTTGCATTTTACCGTAGGTTTAACCCTATTAAGTCGTCAAAAAAACTGGGCAGGCTTTTTAAAGTTGCCTATCATGCAAGCAACCATCTTGGGTTTGATTGTCAGCTTATTACACATAAAAATCCCTGAATTTCTGCTTGTACCAATTGAAATGTTGGGACGAATTTCGGTGCCGCTCATGATTTTTGCCTTGGGCGTGCGTTTAACTGACATTGATTTGACTTATTGGAAAATTGGTTTACTTGGCGCAATTTTGTGCCCAATTTCAGGTATTATTATATTTTTGATTATTGCACCTTGGATAAATTTGCCCACTTCACACTTTGCCTTATTGCTTGTCTATTCCGCATTACCTCCTGCAATGCTCAATTTTATTATTGCAGAACAATATCAACAGCAACCGCTCCAAGTTGCGTCAATTGTATTATTAGGCAATGTGATGAGTATTGTTAGTTTACCCATCGTTTTATCATTTGCACTGCGCTGGTCAAGTATTTAACGTTATGAAAGTACTCGTTGCGATTAAACAAGTGATTGATCCACAAGTTAAAATCCAAGTAAAGTTGGACGATTCAGGCGTTGAAACCGATCATGTCAAACTGGTGATGAATCCTTTTGACGAAATTGCCGTTGAAGAGGCTGTTCGTCTAAAAGAAAAGTCAATTGCCAGTGACATTATTCTAGTGACTGTGGGCACAACACGTTGTCAGGAAATACTGAGAACTGGTTTAGCGATGGGCGGCGATCGCGCTATTTTAATTGAAGCGGCCCAAATTTTAGAGCCATTGATAGTCGCAAAAATACTCAAAAGTTTAGTTGATATGGAAAAACCCTCATTAATTTTATTGGGGAAACAAGCCGTTGATAATGATGCTAATCAAGTAGGACAGATGCTGGCAGGTTTATTAAACTACGCTCAGGGCACCTTTATTTCCGGCTTAACCATCCATGAAAATACGGTTAAAGTAACCAGGGAAGTCGATGAAGGGACAGAAGAATTACAATTAACCTTACCCGCCGTTTTAACAACGGATTTGCGTTTAAATCAGCCGCGCTATGTCAAACTCCCTAATTTAATGAGGGCCAAAAAGAAAACAATTGAAATTTTAACATTAGAATCGTTAGGTACATCCATAACACCGCATTCCACTGTACTCAAAGTAACAGAACCCGCCAATCAAATTAAAAAAACAGTATTTTTAAAAGATGCACAAGCGTTAGCAAGCCTTTTAGAAAATTTTACTGCAGGTAAATAATTTCTACTTTATTGATGTTATGCCGATTTATGCCTTTAAACTAACCGTTTGTAAGAAAACATTTGTACCATATTATTCTGTCCTTTCTTCCTTCAGTTTATCTGGTTATATTCTTCGCATGTCAAAACCAGAATGCTTCATGCCACGTGGCATGAAAAACCTATAAAAATTACTGCCTGCATAATTGTTTTAAGTATAGCTAAAAACACTACAAAATTATCAAGCAGTTAAATTTACCAAAGTTATTCATTTGACCAAAAAAGTGATTTTATCTATTAAAATTTGAACCATTGTGTCAGACGCTATTACATTTCAAAGTACCAGGAATAAATTATGCCTATACAAGAAATTCACAAGCATCATCTTCAAGAAATTTTCCACCAAATTATGACGTTACTTGAAAAACAAGAAATTGTGAATGCTTTAGTTCGTAGACAAGATATGCCACGGCAAAATTTGGTGGAGTCTTTGGTGGCTAGGCAACATCTCGTCGAGCTAGAGCAAAAACTTAAACAATTACATCCTGCTGATATTGCTTATATTTTAGAAAATTTACCTTTACTCCAAAGAACAATGGTCTGGGATTTAGTGGAAGTCGAACGCTATGGCGCTGTGTTGTTGGAAGTATCAGATGCAGTTAGGGAAACATTAATTGAAGATTTAGAACGTGATGAATTGATTGACGCTGCAGAGCATATGGATTCGGATGAAATCGCTGATTTGGTGCCAGATTTACCTAAAGATATGGTATTAGATTTACTCACTTCTTTAAATAATGAAGACCGTGCTCAGGTCCAAGAGGTATTAGCTTTTCCTGAAGGGACAGTCGGTGCACTGATGGATTTTGATATTGTCACGGTAAGAGAAGATATTAAATTGGAAGTTGTATTACGTTATTTAAGACTGCGGGGTGAATTACCCGAGCAAACAGATCAGCTATTTGTGGTTGATCGCACTGGCACTTTACAAGGTTTACTCCCTCTAAAAGATATCCTGATCCATGATCCTGAAGTAGAAGTTAATGATGTCATGATAGTTGAACCTATCTTTTTTCACACAGATGAAGATGCGCGTGATGTTGCCCAAGCTTTTGAAAGATATGATTTGATTTCTGCACCTGTGGTGAATATTCATCATCGTTTAGTGGGTTGTATTGGCATTGATATGGTGATGGATTTTGTGAGTGAAATCAATCAAAAAGAGCGACTAGGTCAAGCAGGTTTGCACGAAGAGGAAGATTTATTTGCCCCTATTTGGAAAAGTGCGCAAAACCGTTGGTTATGGTTGGCATTGAATCTAGTCACTGCCTTTATTGCCTCACGGGTGATTGGTTTGTTTGAAGAAACCATTTCTATGTTAGTAGCATTGGCTTCTTTAATGCCAATCGTCGCCAGTATTGGCGGCAATACAGGTAATCAAACAGCCGCTTTAATTGTTCGTGGTTTAGCATTGAAACAAATAAATACCACCAATTTTTTACACTTATTATATAAAGAAGTTGGTATTAGTTTATTGAATGGATTGTTGTTAGGTGGTGTAGTTGGACTTTTTGCTTACCTACTTTATCAGCAGCAAGCACTTGCATTAGTGATGACTGCTGCCATGATGTTGAATTTATTACTAGCAGCATTGGCTGGTATTTTCATTCCTATGGGATTACATAAATTAGGAAGAGACCCTATCATGGGAAGTAGTGTCCTACTCACATTTTTAACGGACAGTATGGGGTTTTTTATTTTTCTAGGACTAGCCAGTATATTTTTGCGTTAAGTTTGACAAACATGTTTATTTTCCCGCAGTTGCGGGAATTTTGTGGATTATATTCCCATAAGGCTGAATGACTTGCGCACAGATTATTTCACCTGGTCAGAAGTAAATTGTTTGCCTTCTTCATACAACTTTTCAAAATGTGTGCGGACTTTTTCAGGATCAAAATCTAAAAATGTGCCACCTGATTCAAAATGTTCAATAAATACTTTGCCAATGGCATAAGTTGACGCACCACCAAAAGCCACCATGCTAATGGTGCCTGATAAATAGCCAATAGCAGGAACGAGTTTAGTCAAACTAATCGCTACGGGGATGGCGGCTGCGACAGAAATGGAACCGCCTAATAGTGAGGCAATCAGCGAACGAACTAATTCTTTGGAAAAAGGCACATCATACAGTTCGGAAATACTATGCACCATTTTGAGTTGAGCTGCAGTGATTCCTGCTGCATCCACTAAAGGAATAGGAACCAAGCTAACTGCCATTGCACCTAAGGTGTATTTTTTAACAGTTTCATGCCCTTGTTTTATTTTTAAAATACGTTCATTGATAAGCGAATCCATCGTTTTTTCTTCATGGGAAGTGGCTGGTTTTTCCGTTGAAGCTGCCTGCTCTTCTGTTACTTCGTCACCAACTTCATTGTCTGTGTCTGGCATCGTTATATTCCTTCGAGTTTACAAATAATATTCGTTTAAAGTGGTCATTGCAGCATTGATTTCCTGCAAACGGGTCTTATTTCCACCACGATCAGGATGATGTTGCATCACCAAATAGCGATAATGACGTTTAATTTTAGGATAGTCAATAGGCTCTTTGAGTCCAAGCGTTTCTAAGGCCATTTTTTTCTTAGTATGCGCATAAAATTTCCCCCAGAATTTTCCCAGTAGTTCTTTGACATCTTCTGCAGTTGTACTTTCTAAGTTGTTTAAATCCAGGAAATATGCTCGGACAGGATCGTAGAGAACAATATCTTTCTGGCCAGGCTGATAGGCATGTAACTTAATTTGTAAAGCGCTAATATCCAGGTGAGCTTGTTGAGTTTGCCATAGTTGATCACGCAAGCAATAAAGCCCATGAAACAAGCGAAAATTCATTTGAAATAAGGCAAGGGGTTCAGTTAAAGAAATTTTTGGAAAACCTGGGTAGTTCTTATTTTGTAAAGCTTTAATTAAGGTATAAACATCGGTGCCTACTGGATTTTGCGTGAGTAAATCAAACAGACAAGTTTCTAATGTTTGGATAGGCATTGATTTTAGTGAAACTCTATATTCTAAAAAATATTTGCAACTTGTACGAAGCACTCATACAATTGCTTTTCTACTGTATTCAAGATTAACCACAAAAAAATCATATGAAAATTAGCGCTTTTATTTTAGCAGGAAGTTGCTTACTTGCAGCAATCTCAAACACATTTGCAAGTGAAAAACTACATTGGGGCTATACGGGAAATGTTTCTCCTGAAAACTGGGCAAAGCTTGATTCTGATTACGCTATGTGTGATATGGGCAAAAGTCAGTCTCCTGTTAATTTAACAGGATTTATTGAAGCTGAGTTATTGCCACTTACGTTTAATTACGCCAGTCATGCGACAGAAATTCTAAATAATGGTCATACCATTAAAATTTCCTTTGCGCCAGGCAGTACAGTAACATTGGATAAAAAAACGTTTGAATTAAATCAATTTCATTTTCATACCCCCAGTGAAAATCAGATCAAAGGAAAAACATTCCCAATGGAAGCTCACTTTGTCCATTCTTTCACTGACAAAAGTGGACAAACACATTTTCTTGCCATTGCTGTGATGTTTGAAGAAGGTAAGTCTAATAAGACGATTGCCAATTTATGGAAGCAAATGCCAAAGAAAGTACACGCTAAAATGATGTTGGAAACAGAAATTAATGGGGCAGACCTTTTACCAGAAAATCGTGACTACTATCGCTTAAGTGGCTCTTTTACTACTCCACCCTGTACTGAAGCCATACGTTGGATAATCATGAAACAACCACTCAGCGCATCCAAGGAACAAATAAATACTTTTACCCAAGTGATGGGTGGTCCAAATAATCGTCCTGTCCAACCACTTAATGCACGGGTCATATTAAAATAATTTTTTACTGAAAATCAGTAAGTTATTATGTGCTTAAAAGATTTTAGTCCAGATTTAGTGGAGTGCAAAACTTGTTTTGCAAGATAAATTTTGCACTCCTCAAAAACTTGACACCCTTTATCATAAACATACCTATTCAGCTTTATTTACCTGCTTCAGCAAACAATAGAGCAGTGATCATCTGATAAATATCGTCTTCTAATTGATTAATTAAGCCTTCAAATGAATAATCAACTCGAATGCGATTATCACTACTTCTGACTATCATCCCCCCCGTGATTGTTTGCGCAGATTTTGTCAGCGAACAGGATTTTGAAGTTTGTTGGATCATTTTATCCCAACCCGTTAATAGCAATTCATAATCCGTGTCATTGACTTCAATAATCAGTGAATCTTTTTCAATGGCTTGGACAGCTTGGTTAAAATACTGTTGCAATAATGCTAGATAATTTTCAGATTGTTTTACTTCAAGCAAACGGATTTTCAGGTTTGACATGACAGATTGAATCAACGACCAACGTAGTTGATCTAATTGGGCATGTAACTTAATTTCACTTGCTTGTACCTGACGACGATAAGCTTGTTCTGCATTAATTTTAGCCGTTTCCGTTTCACGCTCTTCTTTAAAACGAATCTGTTTATTCGCGTCTGCCAATATTTTTTCACGCTGCTGGTGTGCAGTATGAAGCTGCGTATCGACTAAATGACGTGCTCGACTTAAAATAGCGTTTTCTAATGCCGCTAACTGAGTATTCATAAAGATTTATCCAGTGCAGAAGCGCCTAGCACCCGAACAATCAAATCCTCAACCAATGGACGATAAGTTTCTGGCGCATTCAGTGGTGGAATTTCAGTCATAATAATACTTGCAGATTCTTGACGAACTTTGGCAACAAGGTGGCTTGGTTGTTCGGATAAACCCGTTTCCAAAAAGACTAAGGCTTTGGCTTTAGTTTTGAGTAAGTCAGCCAAAACCGTTTCTACTGTCTCCAAGTTTGCTTCAGGAAATGTCTCAAAGCCTAATAAGGAAAAACCATCTGCAAGTGCTTGACTACCCAAGAAAATCAATCTCATCCTAACTGGCCTAACATCAAAATAGTGACCACTAATCCATAAATTGCAATACCTTCTGCCAAACCTAAATAAACTAAAGTTCGACCAAAAACTTCTGGTTTTTCAGCAATCACAGCCAAAGAAGCTGCGCCAACTGGGCCAACGGCAATCCCTGCGGCAATTGTGGCCAATCCTGTGGGTAAACCTGCTCCAATAATTGCTAACCCTTTACCAATTGAAATTTCCTTCACTACTTGGGCGGTTGTAGGTTCAGCCATAACTTCTTGAATACCCAGTAACAGTAAACCGACTTGAGCACCCACGAAGGTCAGTAAATTAATCCCAATAATCCCTTTTAAGCGCTTAACGCCATTCGCCTGCTGTGGCAAAGGATAAATTTCATAGTAAATACCGACAGCAATCATACCAAATAGACTCATTGTCATGAGCGCCAATAACCAATACATGATAACTCCTGTTTACAATTTTGAATGCAATCGTAAGAATTAAGAAATGTGGGAAAAGTTTAGCATGTCGTGGTTTTAAATGGAATTGTCACTATTGACTTGAGCTGTGTCAGCATTTTAATCTTGTTGAAAAGTGTTAATTCAAGCTGGAGCTTCACTTTTCTCGCTCCCAAATTCTAGTTTCACTGCCATTAAGTTAAGGATTTTTTCAGTTTGGAATGCAAGATTTATCTTGCGTGTGCAAACTAAAGTTTGCACGCCCACGAGTTTAACTTAATGGCAGTGAAATTATGGAAGTTGTTTATAAAATTAAACTTTGCTTTGTTGAAAAGCTCTAATCCAGTTTAAAGGACGTTTAGGGCCAAATTTTTTCTGGAAATCTTCCAGTGATTTATAAGGGCGCCCGTCTGCAATTTGTTGAGCAATTTTAGGGCCAATGCCATTGACAGACGTTAGTTTAGAACTGCTTTTATTGATAAAACTTAAGAAATCTGTTGCATTTTTAGGTGTAATCACAGCTTCGTTTAACTTTGACAACATTTGGTTCTGTTCAACCCATTGAATGGCTTCCACCTGAGTTGTGGCCACTAAAAACACCCATATTTCCCATAACCCTGCTATTTTTGCGGCTTCATAAATGGGTAAACCTGTTAACAACACAAATTCATCTTTGTTGTCTGTTAAACACGCAATAGGCAGAACAGAGTTTAAACCCTGTTCTTTTAGTGTTTTGGCAATTTTATTCAGCGTTGTTTTTGATGTACCTGAATTAACATCAATTTTTCTTATCTGGTTTAGGTGTAAGGTGTAAGGCTTAGTTTCTACGCTAACCATTTGTTTAGCCATGTGACTTCTCCTTCTTACTTAGTTTCTAGGGAATTGATTTTTTCTACGACATTGTGGGTTAAATTGGCCATTTGTTTTGCTACGCTCCCCGCGGCTGGTTTGTTTTCAGCAAGTAAAGAGAGTGGTATACGTTGATGGGAAGCTTCTCTTATATCTGTCGCCCGCTTTAACTCGGGAAGAATAGGAATTTTGTCAAAAGTTTTTTTCACCAGTTTCAAAACAGTTTTGTTAATTTTAGTATTGTCCGTCATCATGGGGACAATGCCCAAAATTACTGCCCTAGCATCTTCCGTGTCTTCTCGAACTTCTCTTGTTTGTTTTATAGGATTTCTTATTCCATAAACAGACAAATATTCCATTTGGGAAGGGATAACTATATATTGAGCAGCATATATTCCATTCCAGGTAATGCGATTATAAGTAGGTGGTGTATCAATTAGGCAATAATCATATTTACCCGCTAATTTTTGCAGCCCTTTATTAAGTCGATTGTCTGCAAATGGTTTTCTCTCCAGCTCATGAGGTTGTGTTTTGTAACTTCCAGGCAACACATCAATGAAACCATCATTAGTTCTATTTAGATGACTATTAAATGAGCTAGGATAAATGTAGCTACGATAGTCAAAGTCATCTAATACACATTCTAGCAAGAATTCTATTAGTTCTTGCCGGTCTTCAAAAGAATCTAAAATTTCTTCAACTTTTTTCAAGCTAGAAGCAGCATCAATTTCGTCAGCTTTATTAACACCTAAAGATAAACTAGCATTCGCTTGATCATCTAAATCAACAACTAAAACACGATTTCCCTGTTTAGCAAGCTCATAAGCCATATTAATTGTTAAAGTAGTTTTGCCAACACCTCCTTTTGAGGTATGGATTGCAATGGTACGCATTTTTAAAGTCTCCAAAAATTTTTTAAGAAAATTGGCGATAGGCTCAATGTGGTTTGGGTCCTCTATTTTTAAAGTTGCTTTCGGTTGTATTTGTCCATATTCATAAATTTCGATTGAAAATGGATCAATTAACACACCAAATTTAATGTTGGAACGGTAAAGATACTTTTCGACTAGTTGGAAACGCGCTGCATCACTAATACGTTGTTTGGCAGACTTGATTTCAATCAGAAAATTAACATGCCGTGTGTGGTCTTCAATTAAAAAGTCCACTTTTTTCTCTGTAAAGCCGCTTCCATCAATTTTGGGCATTTTGATTCTAAATTCAGGATGCCAACAGCTCATACTACCCAATTTTTTTGGTATGCCTGCATGAATTAACATTTCTTGAACTAAGTGAACAGAAACATAGGCTTCATTGTCCCATTTTGGAGATAAAGACATATTTTTCCCTAAACGAATAAACTGTTAATTTTATAAATATTACTAAATAATCAAATAGTTACTAAATATTTCTCTCTATTAAAATAACTTTATATTATAACGCACTTTTCTCTAAAGTAACCTAATTTTTGACATGTTACTTATCTTAACTTGGGAGAAAATTAAACCTTAAAATGAAACAATTAGACACACATAAGGAAAACTCATGGCAAATTGAAGGCAAAATATGGCAAAAAAATGGAAATATTAATACAATATAAGGAAAGGGATGATTCTTTTGAATCAATAACTTACAATAAAGGAAAGATAATGAATTTACATGAACTTCACCCACAATATATAACTAATGCTAATGGTGAAAAAATTTCAGTGATTTTACCAATGCAAACGTTTGAAACGCTTTTGGAAGATATGCAAGACCTCGCGGTCATTGCTGAAAGGCGAAATGACGTTTCATCCCCTCATAGTGAATTAATGTTAGAGTTAAAACGAGATGGACTCATTTAAAGTACAGTGGAAAAATGCTGCTAAAAAAGAACTCAAAAAACTTGATAAACCCTCTATTTTAAAAATATTAACAGTTGTTGAATCACTTGCAGAAACCCTTTATCCTCATGGCGTCAAAAAAATCCAAGGGATGGAACAAGCTTATAGAATTAGAGTAGGAGATTATCGAATTGTTTATACAGTAGAAACGTCAGTGCTACTCATTGAAATTATTAGAGTCCGACATAGAAAAGAAATTTATAAAAAAATAACGATATGAGTTACTTTTGGACCATATTATCTAAAGCATTATCCACAGTTTCAAAAAACTTTTTAATCCCAATTGGCTTAATGATATAACCATAAAAACCTGCTTCTTTATTCCTGCACCATATCTCAAGATTTATCATCAGCACTCAATGCTAATATCAGGATTTGATTAGTATCTTCTTCAGTTCATTTTCTCCTCTCAAACTCTATTTTTGAGTGTCTGCACGTGAAGCTTTACTTTGTAAAATTCAAATTAATTGATGCAGATTGAGTCATGACTCTTGCATTTCAAAAAGTCTAACCCACTACTGTTTTTCTATGCTTTAATATTACAACATCATCTATCTACAGAGGTACAGTATGAAAAATATACAGAGGGTCGTGTTGGCATCTTTGATTGCAACATCCATTGGCATGGGCGAAGTGTATGCCACTACAGAGTGGAATGTGTCTTTATGGGGTGAGCGTCGTGCGTTTACGGAAAATGTTGAAAAATTGGCTGAACTGGTTGAAGCCAAAACCAATGGCGAGTTTAAACTCAATATTTCTTATGGTGGTTTGTCCAAATCTCAGGAAAATCTGGACGGTATTTCCAACGGCACATTTGAAATGGCGCAATTTTGTTCATTTTATCACAAGCAGAAAAATCCAACGATTACTGTGATAGAACTGCCGTTTTCCCGTGATTTATCATTGGCGCGTATCACAGAGATTTATCAGGAAGTGTATAAACATCCAATTGTGGTCAAAGATTTGGCGCGTTGGAACGCGACGTTGCTGATGCCAACCCCCATGCCACAATACAACATCGTAAGCAAAACAGATCCCATCAAAACGTTAGAAGACTTCAAAGGGTTGCGGATACGTGGACCAGGAGGAATGATGAGCGTGTTGGGTAAGCTGGGCGCGGTAAAAACCAGTGTGCCATTTTCTGAAGTGCGTCAGTCTATGGATTCTGGTGTGATCGACGCAGCCTCTTTTGCACCTCATGCACATTTAGCCACTCAAACGTACAAAGTTGGTAAATGGATAACGACCAATTTGAATCTGGGGTCGGCCAATTGTCCAGTTGTGGTCAACACGAATGCCCTGAATGCTTTAAGTGCCAAACATCGTGATGCTTTGCTGGGTTCAGTGGATGAAGCCGTGAAATATTATGTGGAGAATTACGAAAACACGACCACAAAAAAATATTATGACGCTGCTATCAAAGAAGAAGGCTTAACTTTGGTGACGTTTACCTCTGAACAAACATCTAGACTGAATGAGTTGGCTACCTCAGTGCATGTGGAATGGGTAAAAACGTATGCCAAGGATTTTGATTCAGCTACCTTGCTCAAATTTACTCAAGATTTATTCGCTAAATAAATTTGCTTGCTGTCTTTGAAATGGGAGACAAAATTGCTCGCTGAGCTTGTCGAAGCGGGTGGAGTGAGTTTTGTCTCATTTCAAAGACAACGTTCTTTTGCTTTTAAACTCTGTTTGGAAGTATGTGTTTCCCAAAAATTTGGATGTGTTTGAGCCAGTAGTCGGGTTGGGTTTCACGGCGGCTGTCGAGTACCAGTAGGTAGAGGCTGCGTTTGGAGAGGAAAAATTGATGGGTGGCGTGCATGATTTGTTGTCCGCCAAAATCCCAGCAGTGGAGTTTAATGTCTTGGTTTTGGTGGGCAAGTTCAAGGGTATTAATGTTGATGCCGTGTGTTTGGGATTCTTGCGGGTCAAACTCTTGTCCAAGTAGGCGTTTCATGAGGAAGGTTTTGCCAGCACCGCCGTTGCCAATAAGGATGAGTTTGGATTCGTTGGGGTTGAGGTTTTGAATCAACGACTATAGTGCTTCGAGTTTTGATGTCAGTTGCTGTAGCTGGTTTTGATTCTAAAGCCGCGTAGTAGTCTGCAATAGCTTGATTACCTTGTTTGATAATTTCGACGGGTGGCGTTTCAAAAAGGTTGTTCACTACAGCTATTCCCTTAATGATATATCCATTTTTCCACAAAATTTCCAAATTTAAATCTAATATTTCTTTGGGTAAAACAGCGATTTTATTTGAACTCAAATACAAGTTCTGCAGTTGACCTATTTCTGCTGGCAATTCGCTTAATTCACACTCATATAAACTCAACTTAATAATTTGTTGTTGGTCATTGAATTGGTAACTGACTGAACTGAATTTAACCTCATCCCATCTTTTTAATTTCCGACCAATACATTTTTCAAGTTGGACAATAATGTCTGGTTTTGGTGTAAATAAGTTTTTGATAGCTTCAAACATGATTTTTTCTTTTTGAACAAGATTTAACGGATGAAGGGATGGACAGGATGTTGTCTGAATCAGGATTTGCAGAATTTAAGGATTAACAGGATTAACAGGATTTAGATTGTAAATATTTTTAACATTTGGGGTAAATCTTTGGTTTTTAATTCTGGAAATTTTTGAATCTTGTGAATCTTGATTCAGGCTCCCTAATATCCTTACATCCATTTCATCTTGTTCTCATGCTGCATCATTGTCAGGTTTGTTGTATGCTTTATTTAAGAGTGAATTTTGTATCTCCCCCTCTTTTCAGTTAAACTTTCGTATATCTACTTAAACCATCTTAAATGCGGGAGACCCCTATGAATCAGCTTGAAACTGCCCAAAATCCGCAAAACTTAAAACGTGTTGTGATTGACCCTGTCACTCGTGTTGAGGGACATGGCAAAGTGACCATCTTGCTTGATGACGATAACAACATTCATCAAGTACGCCTGCATATCGTTGAATTTCGTGGTTTTGAAAAATTTATTCAAGGGCGGCCCTATTGGGAAATCCCCGTATTAGTGCAACGTTTATGTGGCATTTGTCCAGTCAGTCACCATTTAGCTGCTTCCAAAGCAGTGGATATGATTTCCGGCGTTAAACAACTCACTCCAACTGCGGATAACCTAAGGCGCATGTTGCATTTAGGGCAAACCTTGCAATCACATGCATTACACTTTTTCCATCTTTCTTCTCCTGACTTATTATTTGGATTTGAAGATGATGTCTCGCATCGTAATATTATTGGTGTGATTAAAGATTATCCAGATATTGGTATTAAGGGCGTTAAACTCAGAAAATTTGGTCAGCAAGTTATTGAAGTAATTTCAGGCAAGCGTGTACATGGCACGGCAGGTATTCCTGGTGGTATGAACAAAGTTATGTCAATTCCAGAACGTGATAAATTATTGCAAAATATTGATCAAATCATTGGGTGGAGCCAAGATGCAGTCAAAATTGCAAAAGATGCTTTTCTATTAAATGAAGATTATCACAAACGATTTGGCATGATTACGTCTAACATGTTAAGCATGGTGCGTGAAGATGGCGCACTTGATTTATATCATGGCGGGTTACGCGCTAAAAATGCCGAGGGTCAGACTATCTTTGACCACGTAGATTATGAAAAATACACAGATTATTTACTTGAGGAGGTCAAGCCCTGGAGTTACATGAAATTTCCGTTTATCATTTCTCTGGGTAAAGAGCAGGGTTGGTATCGGGTTGGACCATTGGCACGGATGAATAATTGCGACTTTATTCCTACGCCTTTAGCAGAAGCTGAACGTCAAACTTTCATGGCGGATGGTGAAGGTGGATTAGTGCATGCGTCTTTGGCTTATCACTGGGCACGTATGATTGAAATGCTGCACTCTGCTGAAGCGATTAAGGAATTATTGCTTGATGAAGTTACTATTAAAGATGATTTGATTGCGCATGGCAAAAAAACGTTGGAAGGCATTGGTATCGTGGAAGCACCACGAGGCACTTTATTCCACCACTACCAAATTAATGAAGATGATACGATTGAAAAAGCCAATTTAATTGTATCTACCACCAATAATAACCAAGCAATGAATGAAGCGGTACGTCAAGTAGCCTCTGAGTATTTAGATGGCCATCAGCTCACTGAAGGTTTGTTAAACCATATTGAAGTGGCCATTCGTGCCTATGATCCTTGCTTATCTTGCGCAACACACGCCCTAGGTAAAATGCCTCTGTATGTCGAATTAGTCGATAGTCAAGGTCAACAAATTGATCGTTTGGTAAAAAATTCAACGGGCGCTGTTTGCGATTCCCTAATTTAGCATGATTGAAAATCTGGAAGCTATGCTTGCTCAAGGTAAAGACAATGCATTACTGCGTTTTAGCTTGGGCAATGCTTATTTGACAACAGGAAAATTTTGAATTAGCCGCAACTCACTTTGCTAAGGCAGTAGAATTTGCTCCTGCTTATTCTGCTGCATGGAAAGGTTATGGTAAAGCATTGGCTGGTAATCAACAAATTCAACAAGCCATTGAAGTCTATCACCAAGGCATTGAAATCGCAGAGCAAAAAGGAGATATTCAAACGGCAAAAGAAATGCATGTATTTTTAAAACGTTTACAGAAAGAAAAAACACAGTAAAATACCCTATTTAGAATATAGAATTTAGGCATTCATTTTCAAAAGTGAAAGTTCTGTAAATTAACGCTAAATGCAGAACCCTATTTTTTTATCATTCCCCAATGTCACCTTAAGTTAATGAATTCGTCATCATACCCCGTAAGGGAAGCACAACTTTAAGTTAAGCAGTTATTTTTAACCATCTTTGTTTTTCCTTCCTTAACTTAATAACATTATAATAATGAATGATAAAGTGTGATTGAAATGTTTATTCGCTTAATTGCAGAAGCACTAGTAATATATTAATTTTTAAGGTTGAAATTTTTTAGCATTTAACCCACATTTAAAGTTAAATCAATGCTATTTTTCTGAACACAGACACCAAGACTATGCCGCCATTATCCCATTTAACAAAAAAACTGCCTCATAATTTACGTAGCCATTTTATGGGTATTTTAACTGTCATGGTTATCCTAAATATTATGGTTGTTGCGGCGACAGATTGGTTTATTGTAAATACAACGCATGACGAGTTAATCCATCCAGTTTCAGAAGATGTAGAATTACAACAAATAAGTAAACATATCAAACATTTACATGAAATTGGTTCATTATCGACTCAATTAATGTTGGCTACAGGTGATATGAAATGGATAAAGCGCAAGCAAGTAGCACAAGACCAAGCTTTTCGATTTTTTGTCCAAGTTTCTCAAGAATTACCAATTATTTATAGTCATTATGCTCATAAAATAGAAACTGCCTTTGAAAAAACTAAAGCAATAGAAAGCCAAATTACTTCCCTTGTAGAAAAAAAACAGTTGACTCAAGCAAATCAATTGTTTTTAAGCTCTGAATATCAAACACAACACCAAATCTTCTTAGATAACATTCAACAACTCAATTCAGACATTGAAGCTCATGCCAGTGAACACATTCAGGAAAACCACCACAACTTACACTGGTTAAGTTCACTAGGTTACATTAGTTTAGGTATTTTAATCTTTGTCTGGTTAATCGCTTTCAAAACGATGAAAGTTTACATACGAGAAAGAGATCAAGCAGAAGCCATGCTACAAACTAGTCGTAAACGTTTTGATACTATTCTTGATCACTTACCTGCTATGGTATATTTGCAATCCTCTGATTACACCGTGAAATATGCAAATCGTTATTTTAAAGAACATTTTGGCGAGCCTGAACAACATCCTTGTTATGAATTAATTTCAAAATTAAATGCGCCATGTGAAGAATGCCCTACGTTTTGTATTTTTGATGATCCAACTCAACCGCAAACTTGGGAAAAAACTTTACCCAATGGCCAGACTTACCAACTTTTTGATTATCCATTTATTGATACTGATGGCACCTTGCTTGTCCTAGAAATGGGTGTCAATATGACTGAAAGAAAACAAGCAGAAAAAGCTTTACAAGAAAGCGAAGAACGCTTCAACCTTGCAATGCGTGGCACCAATGAAGGTCTATGGGATTGGGATTTAAATTTAAATGTAGTCTATTTTTCTGGTCGTTGGAAAAATATTTTGGGCTATAGAAAAAACGAATTAAGCAATAGCTTTGACGAATGGGGTAAGCGCATTCATGTTGATGATCGTGTACAAGTTTTCCAAGAAATGGAAACCTACCTAGATCAAAAAAATACAAACTATGAAACCAGCTATCGTTTACAACATAAAGACGGTCATTATCTATGGGTATTGGCAAGAGGTGTCGCTGTTTGGGATGAAACGGGTTATCCTTATCGGATGGTTGGTACTATCATGGATTTAACTAAAGTTAAGCAGGCAGAACAAAATATCCGTGAAAAAGAAGTTTTTCTACGTTCGGTGATTGATAATGTACCTCAATATATTTTCTGGAAAGATACCCAGTCTAATTTCTTAGGTTGTAACCAACTTTTTGCCAAATTATTAAAAGTAGACAGCCCCGAAAATATTATTGGTAAATCAGACTACGATTTTACGTCTAAAGAAAAAGCAGATGCATTTCGAGCCGATGATGCACGCATTATGGGTACAGCTCAAGCACTTTACAAATTTGAAGAAACTTTACAAATAGAGCAACAAATACGCTGGTTAGAAACCAGCAAAATTCCGTTACATGACGAAGAAAATCAAGTCACAGGCATTTTAGTCTGTGTTAATGATATTACTGAACGTAAAGAAACAGAGCTTTTACTCCAGCAGTACCATCGTGATTTAGAACGAAAGGTAGAAGAAAGAACCCAAGAACTTGCAGATAAAAACTTACTGTTACAGTCAGCCTATGAACGATTTACCAGTGTACTTGATAGCCTCACTTCTTCAGTCTATGTCTCCAAAGTCAGTACAGACGAAATTCTCTTTGTTAATCAATGTGCAAAACATTACTTTGGAAAAAACTTAATTGGTAAACCTTACCGGCAAATTATTTGTGGGCAAAAAGGTATGTATAGCGCTTGCACCGATGAAGATATTATTGATGATATGGGGCAACCTGAGGGGATTTCTTCTTGGGAAGCTGAAAATGAACAACTAGGATGTTGGTTTTATTCTCAAGATAGGGCAATTTATTGGGAAAACCACCAAATTGTGCGTTTATCCGTGGTCACTGATATTACGGAAAGAAAGCAAGCAGAAGAAAAATTACATCAAGCAAAAGAAAGTGCTGAAGCGGCCAATCGCGCTAAAAGCGTTTTTCTAGCAAATATGAGCCATGAATTACGAACACCTTTAAACGGCATTTTGGGTTATGCTCAAATTCTCAAAAAAGATAGTAGTTTAAATGATAAACAAAGAGAAGGTATTAATGTTATCCAACGCAGTGGAGATTATTTACTCACCTTAATCAGCGATATTTTAGATTTATCAAAAATTGAAGCAGGGCGTTTAGAACTTTATCCAACTGACTTTCATCTAAAAGAATTCCTACAAAATACGGTTGATTTATTCCAAATGCGGACACACCAAAAAAATATTCAATTCATTTACGAAGAACTTTCTCCTTTACCAAAGATGGTACATGGTGATGACAAAAGGTTGAGACAAATTGTAATTAATTTATTGGGTAATGCAGTCAAATTTACTAATGTAGGAAGTGTCACATTTAAAGTTGAAGCTGAGCAGGAAAGTATACATTTTCAAATAGAAGACACGGGTATTGGCATTGATGAATCAGAGCTTTGCAAAATTTTTGAACCTTTCCAACAAGTAGGTGAACAACAATACCACGCAGAGGGCACAGGATTAGGACTAGCAATTACCCAAAAATTAGTAGATATGATGGCTGGAAAACTGCATGTAAAAAGCACTTTGAATGTAGGCAGTCAGTTTTGGTTTACTGTTGGTTTACCTGAAGTTAAAACTATTTTGGAAGAAACTCAAGTGGACAAACGAGAAATTATTGGAATTGCAGACAAAAATTACAAAGTACTTATCGTAGATGATAAATGGGAAAATTTGTCTATCTTGAATCAATTACTGACACCATTAGGATTCACCATCATAGAAGCCATGAATGGTGTCGACGCGTTGGAAAAAGCTGCCCAGCATTTACCCGACTTAGTGATTACTGATTTGCTGATGCCTGAAATGGATGGATTTGAATTAACACATCAACTGAGGCAACATAGTTATCCAAAACTTCAACAAGTTGTTATTATCGCTGCATCAGCAAGCGTTTTTCAAGAACATCAACAAAAAAGTCTAGATATTGGATGCAACGATTTTGTGCCCAAACCTATTCAAGCACAGGCTTTATTAAATAGTATAGCGAATTGCTTGCCTATTAAATGGATATATGATGAACAATCGTCTGACCCACGCCACATTATACCAACTTCTAAAGAAATTATTCTTCCTCCTGTTGATACTCTCACAAAATTGCATCATACCACTGCATTGGGTGACATAGAAGAACTCAATGTAGAATTAAAGTTACTTGAACCTGAATATTCTTCCTTTGTACAATCTCTTTCAGAATGGGTAAAAAGTTTTCAACTAAAGCAAATAAGACAACATTTAGAAAAGCTCATATCTTCACAAAAATAAAATTAGCCTGTATACCAAAATTTCAAAAGGTATACTCAAGATTAGTCATGTTAGTAATGATTTTTATAGGATTTTTGTGCTGCTCAGCAAAATTAAGTGTTCTGATTTTGATGTGCGGAGTGTATAACAATAAAACGAAAAAAGCCCATCTTTTGGACAGGCTTAAAAATTTTGAAGGGCTTAATATACAAATTCAGTAGCAGATGAAATAGAGATAACCTTAGTTATTTTAACCTAAAATTTAAGCACCAATGCTATTTTCAATAATCCACTCACGTAATTTTGCTTTGAATGCCTGTTCCTCTGAAGCTTCGCCAATTTCAGTGGCCACTTCATTTAACATATTGAGCAGCTCATCTAAACTTGAAGGAACCTGATGGTTTTCAAGGTACTCTTCACATACAATATTAGCAAATGGCCCAATATAAATTGTTAACTCCTTTTCTATTTGCGTAATTGCTTGTTTATAACGAGTTGAACTTTCTGAATTTTTAACCTCTACTGTTTTCTCTACCGGAACTTCAGAATGTTTTGTTAAATAAGGTATTTCTTCATTTGAGGCAAGTGTTTGCAACAATTCTTCAGTTGTTGGCAAAGGGACTTCATGAGCAGCCTCAAAAATACCTTCAGCAAACTGTAACCTACCTGCTTTAATATTATGAATGAGAGGTAAAGCATCGTAACAACGATGGCTGGTATCATAGACTACATAGGTAATTCGGCCTTCATTGAGCACAAAGCGCACAAGGTGGCCATCATCAGAAGTAATAAATATCGTCCCTGTCTGTTTTTCATCAGATAAACGACGTACTTCTAATAATAATTCAGGGTAATTTAAAACCGATGTTTTTTCCATCTTTTATTAACCCTTGCCTGTTTGTCTACGAATCCTTTCAAAAGATTTCAACATACTAACTCGCATTCTTTCAAATGCTTTTGCTAACTGACCAATTTCGCCTTTATCGTCGATCTCTATGCGATTGTCAATTAATTCCCCTTTGCTAATAGAATCAGCCAAATGGGTTAAATACTCAATGGGACGTGTAATTTTAGTACTAAACAATAAAGCAAAGACTAGAGCAGTTAATACAGCAAGTAAAAGGATAACAGCAAACGTAATCTGAAATAAGGTAACATTTTTTAAAATGTCTTTGGTGCTACGTTGCATGACCAAAGTCCACTGGCGAGGTGAACCTGGTACTGTAATACGTTGATGAGCAATCGTCATTTTATCATCACTGTAAGTGCCATCTTGTGCAAGAAACTGATCGCCCAATTCGCCGTACTCAGCCTTAATATCATAGCCAGTATTTAAATCTCGTTGACTTCCCCAACGTTTATCAGTATCAGGATGGGCTGCAAAAAAGCCGTCTTGCGTTACTAAACGCACTTCATCAAGCTGTTTTAAGAATTTATTTGCATCAACGTTTAGAATCACGATACCTGCTTTGCGGCGATTACTATCATAAACCTTAACTGCATAACGAATGACAGGTTTGTGAGGTACTTCAATTTGTCCACGTTCCCGATTTAAGTCCAATGGAGAAACAAAAACGCGCTGTGAAGATAAACTCATGGTATCCTTAAAATAATAGCGGGTCGCTTTATTTTGTAAACGTTTTTGTGGAATAATTTTACTTCTTAAGCCATCAGAATCAACACGTACTGTTTCTTGACCTTTTTCATCTAAGTAACGAATTTGGTAATAAATGCGACGATTACGTGAGAACGCCAGAAACTCTTGCTCCACCATTAACCTTACTTGATTTGCAACTTGTGAAAGTGCGGTGGCATCATCAGGGTTTGCAAGGGCACTTTTCATGTTGAGATATTCTTTAAGTGGAACAGATTCACTCAGAAATAACAAATCTTCGCGGGCTACAGATAAAAAAGACTCAACAGCATGTTTTAAAGTTTTAGCATGTTCAATTTGAGTATTAATCGCCTGATTTCTAAGTGTTTCTGTTGAAACATGCACAGCATAAATTCCTGTAATCATTGCAGGTATTAAAGCAACCAGAATGAATACAAAAATTAATTTTGTCCGTAAGCGATGGCGAAATTTCATATCATATTCCTTATATTTCTCAACACAAAAACTAGTACTGATTCTACGTTTATTTTAATGTGTATTTTCAGAAATGAACTGTGAACCATATAATCTCATTCTCTTTTGATTTAAGCAAGTATTTATCTTAAACCAAGCAATGTAACACAATTATTTTGAAGGAACAATTTTAAGATGTACGGACCTTACCCTATTTTCTGTCGAGGCCACTCTGGTGGCCGTTTAGCTTGTGAAGCTTTTATTCATAATCAAATTGCAATGGGTCACGTTGCCTCTGATCGAAAAGATACAGAGTTTTTTGCCATTCAAAATCCACTAATGTACGAGCTAATTTTAAATGCTTACACTTACATCAATTTACCAAATTCGCAAAAAGCACATTATCAAGCCCTTATGCAGCGTTGTCTTGAGCAATTTATTCAACAAGAAGTTCCTGATTCACAGCAACCTTTTGGTTGGAAATTGGGTATTAGTTTATTTACTATGCCGTTAGTGTTAGAAACCTTTCCTAATGCTAAAGTTATACATTTAATTCGTGATGGTCGAGATGTTATGCTTTCTCGTTTAGAAGCTCGTTTCGCAAACATGCACGACTCAGCGAATCGACTTGTTGTTTTTGGTGATGCAGATATTGATCAGTTTGACAGCAAACCTTTAACACCAGAAACGATTGCTGCCAATCGTAATGCTTTGGAAATGCAACATTGGGTCACTGCAGTACGTTATGGTTTGCAAGGCAGGGCTTATGGAGATCGTTATTTGGAAGTCAACTATGAAGCCATTTGTCAAAATCCAATGACAGAATTTAAAAAGATTTTTGACTTTTTAGAACTTCCGTTTTTAGAAGAAACCAAAAATTGGTTAAAAACAGCCATTTATCACACCAGAATTGGTAAATGGCAAAGCTTATCTGCAGAACAACTAACCAAACCATTAGAAATTGGAGAAACTTTATTAAAAGAATTAGGCTACTGGTAAATACTACACAAATCTGTAGTGTGTGCCAGTCAAACCATATAGCATCAATGTAAATATCAAAAATGTTTTCGCCATAGTTCAATATAGTTGTTTTTGATCTTTTTAGAACCTGTTTAAAGTTTTTTTAGAATAGAGTTGTATCCCGTTAAAAATCAATCAATTAGCTAGATAAAAGTTCCATAGTCCGGCACATACTCCAATTATTTCATCATATAAATCAATAAG
>JADGDF010000188.1 GCA_016745055.1 Thiotrichaceae bacterium
TTGGCACAGGATATTAAGTCGTTGGAAATGACAGCGAGTCAAAAGGTGTTGATGGATGGGTTAAAACGTCAGTTAAGTGAGGCGGAACAGGCGTTGATTGTTGTGTTGGATTTGCAAGGTATTTTGAAGGTGACGCATATGCCTATTAATGGTGAGATTAAAAAAAAGTAGGCAAAGGTGAGTGTAAGAATTGTGGTAAGACGTTTGATAAGGAAACTAAGTGGCAGAAATATTGTTGTGATGAGTGTCGTCAGGAGACGATGAGCGGCGAGGTTGCCACACAAAATTGATTAATGAGGAGACTGGAAAATAATCTACTATTCGTGCTCTTGCATTCGTGCTCGTTGACGTAATGCAGCAATGGCGACATCGGTTTGTTCGTAAAAACGTCTCCCCGCCCAAACTTCTATAACGCGCTCAAAGGCACAATGAATCAGACGGGCTTGACCAACAACTACAAATAGTCTTTACTATCTGTCTTTCTTCATTGGACGAGTTAAGATATAGGTATAAATGAGTGTAAAATCAACATGGTTTTTAATAAAATGAGTATAAAAAATAGATTAAAACAAGTTATGGAAACTAAGGATATGAATATTAAGAAGTTTTCAGAAACAACTGGTATTCCATATAGAACATTACAAAACTATTTATCAGGAGAAAGAAAAATTGGAACTGAAGCTCTTGATAAAATATATACTCAATTGAGTATAGATTTAAATTGGCTCTTAACAGGAAAAGAAAACATTAACAAAGCAGTAAGTAAAGAATTGATGATAGAGTGGCTAACTCAATGGCTAGAAAATGCAGACGAAAAGAATCATATTTGGCTGGAAATACAGATGAAGCGGTGCTTTCCCGAGTTTGAACAATGGGAAAAACTCAAACACCAAAAAATGTGCAATTAGAACTAATTTCATAGTAGAAAGGCAGTAAGAATCGTAAGAAAGCTGTTAAGAACCTTCAACGAGTGCATAAAAAGTAGCGAACCAACGATTGGATTATCAGTTTAAGTTAGCTAATCAGTTGACAGATAACTATGGTGTTCTTTGCTTTGAAGATTTGAACTTAAATGGCATGAAGAAACTTTGGGGTCGTAAAGTGTCCGATTTGGGTTTTAGCCAATTCATGAATCTAATAGAACATCAAGTAACCAAAACAGGTACTATTGTTTAAAAGATTGATAGGTTCCCCTCCACGAAAACATGTCACACTTGTGGTACTATTAATAATGAGATCACATTAAGAGATCGGGAATGGAATTGTGATTGTGGGGAACATCATTTGAGAGATCACAATGCGGCCATTAATATTCATAGAGAAGGGGTATCTTCTCTTGCTTTAGGTGATGTCAGACTGGATGAAAATCTAGCTATTGCTGTTTGACGGCAGAATCCCCTGCCTTTAGGCATGGGGAGTGTATCAAACCTCTTGAATTACTAGGAGAATATAATGACGAATAATGAATCAGCATTGACACTTATACGAAAAATCCGTCAAGATATTTCTGAAAAATACGAACACGATCCCTATAAGTTAGTAGCGCACTACATTGAATTTCAAAAACAATTTCAAACCAGATTTGTTTCTTCGCCAAAGTTACAACAAGAAATAACAGATTACTAAGCGCGTAATTGCAGTTTTAACTTTTTTGTGTTTCACTCCCAAACTGTGTTGGAAGCGAGATCGAAACCCTTTTGATTGGGTCTTAATTACACAAACTTTGTATGAAAACTTAGCTATCATGACTGATGGTACTCATTTTAAATATTACGATGTTGATTTAATATCACTTAGAGGTGAATAGATTTTTAGAAAAAACATCTGTTTTATTAACAAATCCTATTCTTTTAACTCAATTGTTTTTCCTAACTTTTTATCCAACATAAAATACAACTAGATTTCTGGAGAAAATATGTTACCAAACGACGCAGATCCTTCTGGCGATAAGAAAATAGGTGGTAGTCAAGAATGGTTACTTTGGGTACACCTTAATGAGTATGTCAAACTCAAAGATGAACAAATAATGCGCATGCGCTTTCGAGATAATCTGCTCTATGCGACTTTAGTTGCATTTGGTGGGATTGTTTCTTATATGATGAGCGAATTAGGTAAATCAAGTGAGCCATCACATTATTTGTATTACACTTTTTTAATTTTACCCTGGATATGTTTAATTTTAGGATGGACATACTTAGTCAATGACGAAAAAATTTCTGCGATTGGTCGGTATATTCGACTAACAGTGACGGAAAAACTAGGCCCACTTGTTGAGCAACAATCTGAACTACTTTTGGGATGGGAAATTGCCCACCGAGACGATAAATGGCGAAAACCCCGTAAGTTTTTTCAGTTTGTCGTTGATGAACTCACATTTGTTGCTTCGGGTTTAGCAGCGCTTGGTATTTTTTTGGTAATGAGGCCAGAATCTTGGAGTTCTATCTTACTTAGCGTAGTAATTGTTGAAGGTGTCTTGCTTGCTTTATTGGGTATATGGATTTTCATATATGCTGATTTGAGAAAAGGACGTTAAAATAGCCCTCATGTTATACTTTCAAAAAGCCTGATGAACATGTTAGCGAATATACCTGAAAATGTCCTCGCACGGGCAAAAAAAATACGTCTGGTCATTTTTGATGTCGATGGCGTTCTAACTGATGGTCGTTTATTTATTGGGGATGATGGACAAAATTATAAAGCGTTTTATGCCCGTGATGGTTTTGGTATAAAAATCTTGCAAAAAACAGGTGTTGAGATCGGTATTATTACAGGCAATACCTCAAATGTTGTTACTCACCGTATGCATTCTTTAGGTATTCAACATGTGTTTCAGGGGCGAGTGGAAAAGTTACCCGCATTTGAAGAATTGTGTGAAGCTTTGAATTTACAACCTGAACAAGTGGCGTTTGTGGGAGATGATGTAATTGATGTACCCATTATGCTAAAAGCAGGATTGGCAGTAACTGTCGCTGATGCACATCCTTTGGTTGTTGATTATGCGCATTGGCAAACGCCTTCAGTCGGAGGGTTTGGCGCTGCAAGGGAAGTTTGTGAATTAATTATGCGTGCTCAAGGCACATTGGCTGAACAGTTTGGGTTTTATGGCGTACAATTTCCAAAGAGTTAAAACCTTAATTAAGCCCCTAAGTATTCTGCCAAGATTATTTTGTAGGGTGCGTCTCACGCACCAAGCGTTTTTCGGTGCGTAAGACGCACCCTACTGTACCCGTCAATTTTACCTTGACTAAGGAATAAGAATTAAATAACTTCCATAAATTTTCAATCAGACCTGGCAGGTTTTAAAAACCTGCCAGGTCTTGTTTTTGATTTTATTTAGTTCCCGTTCCTAATTTTGACGTGAGAAGCCATTCATGACACGTTGTCGTGACACAAACCGAGGATGAAATTCTCTAAAATTCGTTTACCTAAAAATGCGGGATTCCGTCAAATTACATAGTAGAATATATTTGCGGACCACATTTACTTTGAGACTTCTTTCAATGCTTGATAAGCACGGTTAACAATAGTTAATACCAATAAAAAGGTAACAATCCCTAATAAAATAGTTAGCCAAATGCCAGTAGAAACACCTAAACCAAGTAGTAATGCAATTAATCCAAATACAAAAGCGCGATCGCTTTTACCCATTGGCCCGTTATAACGTCGGCTCGCCCCAATTTGAATACCAATAACGCCTGTCATTTCACTCATTATACTTAATATTACGATAAGTACGATTAAATTGGCGGAAATACCAGCAATGAAGGCGAAAGGTAAATATAACCCAGCATCAGCAACCACATCACCCAATTCGTTTAAAATTGCGCCCAAAGGGGTTTGCATATTGTGTTCTCTGGCCAATAAGCCATCAATCGCATTGAGTCCCATGCGAACAAACATGACCAGTGGCACCAACAGTAGCAATGTTAGGTTTTCAGGCTGCCACCCAATTGCAGCTCCCATAATTAATGAAAGTAGTACGGCACTGATTGTCACCTGATTGGCGGTTACTCCCCAATTAGCCAATTGTTGACATAAGGGCCGTAACAACTGCTGGAAAGCTGGTTTTAAATCATAAATACTGGGCATCATGTTTTCCAGGAGACGGAGGTGTTTGCCATTGTAAAAGGATTATTTTATTTAGACATCCAACCTAATAAAACGAGCGGTTATAAAACAGTACACATAGCTTTGAGTCCCCAAATTTCTTGAGCATATTCAAGAATTGTACGATCAGAAGAAAATTTCCCCATATTAGCAACGTTTAAAATTGCTTTACGCGTCCATTCATCAGCATTAGTATACAATTCATCTACCTGATTTTGACAATCAATATAGCTAGCATAATCAGCTAATAACATAAAATTATCACCACCGTGGGTTAACGTATCAAAAATAGTGGTAAAACGATTGGGTTCTTCAGGTGAAAAATAACCGTTGTTAATCATATCCAACACTTCGCGTAATTCTTGATTATGATTGTAATAATCCCATGGATTATAACCATTATTTTTACGTTGAAAAACTTCTTGTGCAGTTAGACCAAAAATGAAAATATTGTCTTCGCCCACTTCATCTTTAATTTCAATATTGGCACCATCTAATGTACCAATTGTCAAGGCACCATTGAGCGATAGTTTCATATTGCCCGTACCAGAAGCTTCCATGCCCGCTGTGGAGATTTGCTCTGACAAATCCGCTGCAGGAATAATGCGCTGTGCATTGGTCACATCGTAATTTGGAATAAATACAACTTTTAGTCGATCATGTACAATGGGATCATTGTTAATCACATCAGCCACATCATTAATGAGTTGGATAATAAGCTTTGCGGTGTGATAACCAGGCGCAGCCTTACCCGCAAAAATGACAGTACGTGGTACAAAATAAGCATCAGGATTTGCCCGAATGCGTTTGTAGCGCGTGATAATATGCAGCAAGTTCATGAGTTGACGTTTATATTCATGAATTCGTTTAACTTGCACATCAAACATTGAATCTAAATTAATTGCAATGTTAAGTCTTCTATTAATATATTCAGCCAAGCGTTGCTTGTTTTCTTGCTTAACGGCACGAAAGGCAGAACGAAATTGTGGATCATCTGCCAACGGCGCAAGTTGTTTTAGTTGGTCTAATTCTACTACCCAATTTTGTTTCACATGCTTGCTAATAAGCTGTGAAAGTGGTCTATTAGCTTGATTTAACCAACGGCGAGGAGTAATGCCGTTGGTTTTATTAATAATTTTTCCTGGAAAAATACGTTCAAAATCAGCAAAAATAGTGGCTTTCATTAACTCTGTGTGTAAAGCTGCAACACCATTGACTTTATGGCTACCCACAATGGCTAGATTTGCCATTCGCACATGTTTTTTACCTGCTTCCCCAATAATAGATACTCGACCCAGCATTTCCATATCTCCAGGAAAACGATGGGCGACCTCTCTCAAAAAGCGATGATTAATTTCATAAATAATTTGCAAATGCCGGGGTAACAATCTTTCCATTAAACTGATAGACCAAGTTTCCAAGGCTTCTGGCAGTAAGGTATGATTGGTGTAAGCAAAAATTTTCTGACACATATCCCAAGCTTCATCCCATTCAATCAAGTATTTATCAAGCAAAATCCTCATTAATTCGGGTACGGCCAGTGAAGGATGCGTATCATTTAGCTGAATAGCTATTTTATCTGGCAGTGTTTTCATATCCGCATGGGTGCTTAGATAACGGCGAATAATATCTTGCAGCGAAGCTGCAACGAAGAAGTATTCTTGTCGCAAACGCAATTCCCGACCAATAGACGTAGTGTCATCAGGATATAGCACCCGAGATAAGTTTTCAGAACAATTTTTATGCTCAACGGATTTGAGATAATCACCCGCATTAAAAAATTGTAGATTAAAATCGCGTGAAGATTTAGCTGTCCATAAACGAAGCGTATTAACTGTATCAGTTTTATATCCAGGTACGGGAACATCATAGGCCATAGCCATTACATCTTCAGTATCTCGCCAGGAAAATCCTAAACGACCTCTTTCGTTGGTATACTCAACGACGTTTCCTCCAAAATGCACTTTATATAGCATTTCGGGACGAGGAAATTCCCAAGGATTACCGTAGCGCAACCAGTTATCTGGCTGTTCAATTTGTTTACCATTGCGTAAACGTTGATAGAACATGCCATATTCATAGCGGATGCCGTAACCATAACCTGGTAAACATAAGGTTGCCATAGAATCTAAAAAGCAGGCGGCTAAACGTCCCAGACCTCCATTGCCCAAAGCTGGATCTGGTTCTATTTCAGCAATAAACTCGTAAGGCAGCTCTAATTCATCTAATGCTTCTAAGCATTGCTCATAAATACCCATATTAATTAAGCTATTTGTCAACGCCCGCCCCATTAAAAACTCTAAGGACAGGTAATATACTCGTTTCACATCTTGTTCATAATGATTTTGTACTGTAGCTATCCAACGTTCGGTTAATCGGTCACGCACTGTGTAAGCGACAGAGTTAAACCAATCACGTTGAGTCGCTGTTACAGGATCTTTGGCAAGACTGTAACTCAAATGGTTGGCTAAACCACGACGGACATCAACTGCATTCAGCCCTAATGAATCATGTTTAAGTTTGTGTCTTGCAGGCATAATAGTAAATCCTGTTTTTCATGAACGTTGAAAATATAAGTATTATAAACCCAACAATAGGAATTGGATATACTCAAGATTAGCCAAAATTCGATAGTGCTTTATAATTTTTACGGGTGCAGGTTTGAAACCAAAGGAATCTACCCAAGAGAATCCCCCCCGGTAAGTTTAGCTAACAAAGACGATGCCAAGAGCTTCACCATGCATCGCCAATAAATCATCTAATGAACAGTATCCAAGTACTCCTAATATGGATAAAAAAGTCTACAGGGCAGCTAATAAAGCGGGTTGAGTCACAGTTTTTTCGTTTTATCTGTCGTCCACTAAGTTTAATCAAGAAGTTTTGAACGTCTTTAGCTTCAATTTTTCTTGCTTATAGTCATAGCCATTAAAAAGTCGTCAAATACAGATTTTTTAGGTAATTGGTTTATAATATATTTCTGGCAAGCAATGACGAACTGACACACGAAGAACAACAGCGTCTCAAAGC
>JADGDF010000025.1 GCA_016745055.1 Thiotrichaceae bacterium
GGCAGTGTTCATGACTTTACCTTATTCAAACAAAGTCTCAAGAAAGCTCAACTTGATGTCTCTATACAAGTATTAGCTGATAGCGGTTATCAAGGAATGGGAAAATATCATACTTGTTGCCAAATCCCATTTAAAAAAACTAAGCTTTGCCCTTTGACTGAGGAACAAAAACAGGCTAACCGCCAACTGGCTAAAATCCGTATTACTGTCGAACATGTAATACGAGCTCTTAAAATCTTCAAAATGCTTGCGCTTCGTTACCGAAATCGTCGTAAGCATTTTGCTCTACGGTTTAACCTTATTGCTGCTATATACAACACATTAATTATTTAATTCTTAACAACTTATTTTGCAAGAGGTCTATTTGAAGATTTTCTCTAATTTCACTGATTTTCACACACATTACCCATGTGTTATAACGTTATGCAGATAAACAGGGCTTTTTGGCTTCAAGGCTCAAGCGACTTTGCTATTCGGCGGTACAATGTTTATCAAGTTCATGACGGGTGATGTTTTCTGTGGATACGAACCAAATATCCACCAGGATATAACGAAAGCGCAGGCTGTTTTGTAGCGCTTGCGCAAGTAACAAAAGGCAATAGAGATTTTTGGTAAACAACGCTTTGCGCTTAGGTTTGCCAATTTTTGGCTCAGTGTGATAATTGAGTTTCACGACCAAATGGACACCGACTGGCAATGACACATTTTTGCTGTGATACAATGCTGAAATGAAGTTAGTACCTTTAACCATGAGGTCTTTAGAATGGTCGTACTACCAACAAATAAACTGAATTACTTCACGGTCAGATAAATGACCTCCTTCCCACAATGCTATTATCAATGGAATCTTGATCATTTCTATTGTTCTCTCTCCTAAATCTAGCCAGTCATTGAACTACCTGATTTATGTTTCTCAGCGTTAGAAAGCATAAATTGTAATATTATAATGGTAAATTTTATGTATATTAAATCTAATATGATAGAAATCATAATAAGACACAAAATATTAATAATGTAAGCATAAATTAATTAATGGTTGATATAACAAATAGGGATGCCTATTATACTAGTCATTAAATAGTTGATAAATTTTGTTGGTTATTAGGAGAATTTGTTATGCAAGTCGAAGTTAATGGTAAAGTTATAGAAACTGATGCCCAAGGATATTTAGTCAATTTGGATGATTGGAGTAAAGATTTAGCAGGTGTATTGGCACAAAAAGATGAATTGGAGTTGACCTCTGCACACTGGGAAGTCATTGATATGATCAGAGACTTTTATCAACAGCATGGAACAGCACCTGCCATGCGCATATTGGTTAAATTAGCTAAAAAGTCTTTAGGTGCGACTAAAGGCGATAGTAAGTACTTATACTCACTTTTTCCGTATGGGCCTGGTAAGCAAGCTGCACGATATGCAGGTTTGCCTAAACCGACGGGTTGTGTGTAAGAGCTGCCAGAAATAAGTTTTTATATTTCTAGTAAAGTCAATGGGTTTCTATCTCGGAGTCAAGACAGATAACTCATTGAAATATAGTAAATTCATAAAATGATACGCACTAGCGTGAGTTGTTTTCTTGAGAAAAGATTGAATAATGTTATTTGATGCCTTGTTCTTTAAGCAATTTACGTTGAGTTTCTACCCACGCCCTGATTCTTTCTCGTATCTCTAAGGAAATTTGGCGAAAAACGTGTAATTTTGCTTCTTCATCACCTTCTGTTGCTGCCGGATCAGAAAAACTCCAATGAATTTTTTTTATATCCCCTGGAAAGGTTGGACAGCTATCTTTTGCTCTGTCACACACCGTGATAATGTAATCGAAGCGTTGAGCAATAAAGTCGTTCACATGTTGGCTTTGTTGGTGAGAAACATCAATATGATGTTCTGCCATGGCTTTAACTGTAAGTGGATGCATACCTTTGGGATTACTCCCTGCACTAAATACAGAAAAATCTTGCTCGCCAATGGTACGTAAAAAACCTTCTGCCATTTGAGAACGAGCTGAGTTGCCTGTGCATAAAAACAAGACTTGAACAGGGTAATTTAACATAATTATTCCCCTGCTTCTTTGTCTATATGTTCTAAGCTAGTGTGACGAATATCTTTACCTTTAACGAAGTAAATTACATATTCGCAAACGTTGCGTGAATGATCTGCAATGCGCTCTAGCGAACGAGCGGACCATAACAAGCTCAATGCAATGGGAATGACACGAGGGTCTTCCATCATGTAGGTAATCAGTTGCCGACTGATGTTTTCATATTCGTTATCCACTTTGGAATCCCCATGAATAATTTCTAAAGCAACTTTTATATCCATCCGTGCAAAAGCATCCAATGTTTGATGGACAATCGTTTGCACATGGGCACTTAAATGCGCAATAGTGCTATGATGCTTTAGATTCGCATCTTCCAAAGATTTGTGCATCGCCATTCTAGCTATACGTTTTGATTGATCAGCAATTCTTTCTAAATCAGTAATGGTTTTAATCACGGCCATCACAAAACGTAAATCGCTAGCAGCAGGTTGGCGTCTGGCGAGAATACGTACTGCTGTATCGTCAATACTCACTTCTAATGTATTAATACGATAATCGTTGGCATATATCTTTTCAGCCAGCGCTCTGTCTCGATTGGCCATTGACTGTAAGGCTCCTTCTAGTTGTTCTTCAACTAGACCGCCCATTGTCAGTACTTGATTACGTAACTCATTTAATTCTGCATTAAATTGCTGTGATATATGTTGTTGGGTAAACTCTTCCATCCAAAACCTCGGGGTTGGTTTTATTCCTATCGTAAAAATATTAGCCGTAACGCCCTGTAATGTAATCTTCTGTTTGTTTTTTTACAGGATTGGTAAAAATTGTGCTAGTGTCATCAAATTCAATTAATTCACCCAAATACATAAAGGCTGTGTAATCTGAGACTCGCGCAGCTTGTTGCATATTATGTGTCACAATCACAATGGTGTAGTCATTTTTTAACTGAGTGATGAGTTCTTCAATTTTCAACGTTGAAATTGGATCAAGCGCAGAAGCAGGTTCATCCAATAATAGCACTTCTGGTTCAATGGCAATGGCTCTAGCAATGACTAATCGCTGTTGTTGTCCACCAGATAAGCCTAATGCGTTATCATGCAAACGGTCATTGACTTCTTCCCATAATGCAGCACCTCGCAGTGATTTTTCAACGATCTCATCTAAAACACGACGATTGTTAATGCCTTGTAATCTCAAACCGTAGGCAACATTCTCATAAATTGACTTTGGAAAAGGGTTTGGTTTTTGAAACACCATGCCAACCCGCTGACGTAAATCCGCGACATTGACTGAAGGGTGATAAATGTTATTACCATCAAGCAAAATTTCACCTTCAATGCGTACGCCATCAACAAGCTCATTCATGCGATTAAAACAACGTAGCAGTGTCGATTTGCCACAGCCACTGGGTCCAATATAGGCCGTTACCCGTTTTCTGGGAATGCGCATATTAATCTTTTGTAAAGCATGTTTGGCATTGCCGTAATAAAGGTCAAGGTTTTTGACTTCTAAGCATATGTCTTCTTTATCAAGATTTAACCCATTTTCTTCACGACCCAGCGAAGACATATTAATATGAGTTAAAGGAGGGGTTTCTTGTGTCATAGTTTTTTTGAGAATTCAGGAGTGGCAGAAGTTCAGGAATTGCAGGAGTTCAGTAGATAAATTTTGAACTGGAGTGCAAGATTTATCTTGCAAATAGCAAATTAAAAACAGCAAATTAAAATTTGCACTCCTGCGTTTTATAATTCTGAACACCTGCAACTCCAAAATTATGTTGTTTCCAAAGATTTATACTGTTCCCGTAAACGGTTTCTTATCCAGATTGCAGCTAAGTTCAGCATCACAATGACTGCAACCAGTAAAAATGCTGTTGCATAAACTAAAGGACGTGCAGCTTCTACATTGGGGCTTTGAAAACCAACATCATAAATATGAAATCCCAAATGCATAAACTTACGTTCTAAATGTAAAAAAGGATAGTTAGCATCTGCAACTAATGAGGGCGCAAGTTTAACAACACCGACGAGCATAAGTGGTGCAACTTCACCAGCCGCCCGTGCAATCGCTAAAATTAAGCCAGTCATCATGGCTGGACTCGCCATAGGTAATATAGTACGCCATAAAGTTTCAGCTTTCGTTGCTCCCAATGCTAAACTACCTTCTCGAATCGCACTTGGAATCCGACTTAAACCTTCTTCTGTTGATACAATCACCACTGGCACTGTTAAAATGGCCAAGGTTAAAGAAGACCAAAAAATACCTGGTGTACCAAAAGTCGGCGCTGGTAAAGCCTCTGGATAAAATATCTGATCAATAGAACCGCCTAGAAAATAGACAAAGAAGCCAAGTCCAAATACACCATAAACAATTGAAGGCACACCTGCTAAGTTATTCACAGCGATACGAATTGTCCGAGTGAGAAATCCTTGTTTAGCGTATTCACGTAAATAAACAGCAGCAATGACGCCAAATGGTGTGACGACAATTGCCATAATGATGACCATCATCACTGTACCAAAAATAGCAGGAAATACCCCACCTTCAGTATTGGCCTCGCGGGGATCTGCGGTTAAAAATTCCCAACCTTTTTCAAAATAGTGTCCTACTTTTTGAGTCAAACTTAAACTATTTGGACGGATAATGCGCACAACTTTAGACATTTGGATATCAATTTCTTGCCCATCCATAATTTCAACTGTGAAACTGTCACGCGCCGCACTTGTGTTTAATTCTCCTAATTCATTGGCTAATTTTTCGTAGGCCAAATTCAGCACAGATTTTTCTTCTTCAATATTAGCGTGTTTAACTGGATCTGTATCATTACTTAATTCCAATCGTCTTTTTTGCAGTCGTAGTTGCTCTAAACCATAATTGATTTTACCAATTTCTCCACGTTCAATTTCATGCAAAGCTTCATGGATTTTTAAAGTACGCGCTAAACGCTGTTGTAATTCTCCCCATGCTGTTTCTCCCTCGCTGACAATTTGGCCATTTTCCTTAACTGCTTTTAAATAGCCATAAAAATTTCCCCATTCGTGACGTTCAATCACAACTAAGTTTTTAGGATGGTGAATATTGCTTAAATTTTGTGCTAATACCCAACGAAAATCAAGCTTATTGATTTCTCGATTACCAATCTTAATTAGGTAACGGGTAATTGAATCACCTTCTACCTGAATTTTTGGTTCTTTATAAGCAGGAACCGTTTCCTCATCACGAAGTTCACCAATAAGACGAATTTGTTGGCCTTCAGGCGTTAAGTAATTAGCTTCCATCACAGCAGCAGGCCAAAAGTGACCTAGACCACGTACTGCAATTAACATCAATAAACCAACCACGACAACGATACTAATTGTCACTGCTGAGGCTGTCAGCCATATCCAGGGGGCACCGCTTTTCCACCAATTTCTCATATTTTTGTAACCGAAGTATATATAGAATTCAATAATCAGAATTAAAATAAATTTTGTTAGCTTTAAGACAGGCTACTCTAGATGCTCCAAATCAGCTAGGTCTTGTAACCTACCTACAGCTTGCTTATTTTTCTTAAGACCTTTAATATCAATAAAATTTATGCTTAAATCATCTATTTCCAATGAAATTTTTGTCTTATAACATTCTTCAAAATCTACACCAGTGGCCTGGGTTAAAATATCAATTCTATGGGGTGGATACCCCAACTGAATCACATTACCTGGTATTAAAAAATCTTGCTCACTCAAGTCAAGTTGAGAAAATCCAAACTCTCTTAACGTGTTTAATATATTCTTCGCGTTATCTGGATGTATTGAAATCCAAATATCCATATCTTTGGTATAGCGCGGATTTCCATGAAGCGCTAATGCATATCCACCTACTACAAGATATTTAACCTTGTTTAAATTGAGTAATGCGATAAACTCTCTGAAATCCTTGTTTAGTACCATATTTCCAAGTGTTATACTCAGCTCTAATAGTTTCTAACGCTGCTAAACGCATGGCGTAAGATTGCGATTGCCAGTAGGCAAAATCACTTTTTTCTTCACCTAATTTGACAATGTTAAGCGCACTTTTATCCATCACTTCCGCTCTTGCTTATAAATTACTATACTTTCGTCTTAAACGATGTCGAACTACTTCTGCTATGGTATTAAGAAAGAAAGTAAAAATAAATAACACTAAACCTGATAAAAACAAAATTCTAAAATGAGTACTGTGTACTTCAGACTCGGGCATTTCAACCGCAATATTGGCTGACAAAGTTCGTAGGCCTTGGAAAATACTGAAATCCATCACGGCTGTATTGCCTGTTGCCATTAAAACAATCATGGTTTCACCAACAGCGCGTCCCATGCCAATCATCACAGCGGAAAAAATACCTGGACTGGCTGTTAAAATCACCACGCGTGTCATGGTTTGCCAAGGTGTGGCGCCTAATGCTAGAGAACCTGAGGTTAAATGTTTAGGCACATTAAACACAGCATCCTCAGTAATTGAGAAAATACTAGGAATAACAGCTAGCCCCATGGCTAACCCAACAACTAAGGCATTGCGTTGGTCAAAATCTATACCAACAGAATTTAACCATTGTGGCATATCCCCTTCAAAGAACCATAATTCCAAAGGAGGGCTGAGTAAGAATGATATCCAAGCAACGAAAATAACCACAGGAATGAGTAATGCAGCTTCCCAGCCGTCAGAGATATGGTACTTCACTATTTTTGGCATAAAGCGCCACCCATAAGCGGTGAGGAGAATCCCCATGGGCAATAGCAATAACAGAGCAAATATTCCAGGTAAATTTGCTTCAACAACCGGAGCCAACCATAAACCCGCTAGAAAACCTAAAATGACTGTTGGCAAAGCTTCCATAATTTCAATGGTTGGCTTAACTGTGCCACGCATAGCAGGTGACATAAAGTAAGCCGAATAAATCCCTCCAAAAATTGCAAGTGGTACAGCAATTAACATGGCATAAAAAGCAGCTTTAAGTGTTCCAAAGGCTAGAGGGGTCAAACTGAATTTAGGTTCAAAATCATTGGAGGCAGAAGATGATTGCCACATATGTTTTGGCTCTTCATGGTCTTCATACCACACCTTACTCCATAAGGCAGACCAAGAGACTTCTGGATGTTCATTCTCTATATTCCAAACATGAAATTGATTGGCATCATCTTCTGCTAACAGTCTTTTAGCACGCGGTGCCACCGCAATATGCGTTATATTTGCATTAGTAATTGGTTCAACTAATAAAGTGCGATGTGCAGTCGAATGGTAAATACCAATTTGACCTTCACTATCCGCTGTGAGAAATCCTTTGCGTCTTTCTTCAGGAGAAATATCAACAATGGGCGTATTTTGGGCATCAAACTCGCGAATTTTAGCTAAACTTTCTCCGCCATTTTTGTCTCTTACAGGAAACCATTGGGTAATTTTGCCGCGAGAATCACCAACTAATAAGGAAATATTACCCGTTAAAAATGTTAGACTAGTTAATTGGGTACCATTTTCCACCAACTGAACTTGCTGTAACACCTGAGGTTCAGTTTTATCTCTGATATCAACGCGGGTACTTAACCCTGCTTTATCAGCTAAATAAACAACTTTTTGTTCCTTATCAAGCAACAAGTAAGCAATCTCTAGCTTTGGAAGTGGTAGTTCTCCGCCATCTCTTTCTAAAGTAACTGACTCGTCAAAAAAATCCACTTCTTTGGTAAAGCCAGCCACTATTAAACGATGATCAGGCGTAATCGCCACTAGAGTATTTTCTTCTTCACCCATCTGCACGGCTAATTGGGTCAATGCCTGCCCTTGCTCGTCCACTTCAATAAGGTCTTCCCCCATTGGATATTGGATACTTGGATGAATAGTACGGTCATTATCACCAGACTCATTGAGAGTGAATTTAACATCATAATGGTGTTTCACCACTAACGCTTGGCCATTATCAAACCCAAACGCAACGACTTGTTGAGCCGAATCAGCGTGGTTAAAACTGGTTAATTTCGCATCGGTTGGAGTAGGTAAGGCAATGTCTGAAATAATACTGCCATCTGCCAAATAGAAAAATACGGCATGCGCTTTATCAGTAAAGCGAACACCGACTTCACTTTTTTCTTCTGCCGCGAGATACAAAGTGTTACCCGCTGTCTGCGAAGGCACTTCATATTGATGTGCTTCTTCCATGCTAGCAGGCAATAAAAGTGGTAAAACCACATAGAGTAGGTAAAAGAAAATCAACATAATGGTAATAATGACGCTAATACCGCCAAGTGTCATACCATATCTAGCGATTTTATCTTTCAACATCCGCCATTGGCGACGACGCAAAGTGGCAGGATCATTTGAGGAGATAGTTTTATTTGGTGCAGTCATCATGCTATTAGTGTACTGAAAAATTGTGACATTTGTATGACATGCTAGTCGCTTTTTCTGTGTAAATCCACTTAATATCTACTGTTAAATTTTAGTTAGTCACAGATCGTTGTTTCGCAATTTTCGTAATTAGTGTCTAAGCTGATTATAAAATATGCACTTAAAAAATTCACTTACAATTATAGCTAAATAATATGATTTATATGCCACTATTTGAGGGGAAAAATGAAAATTATTGCATGTATGTTGTTTATGTTAATTCTTTTTGGAAACCAGCAGAATCTCTTTGCTTCAAATGATTATTTTGTATGCAAAGGAGATTGTGATGTTATATCTTTCTATCCAAATGGTTTCAATGCTTACCTTCCACCTTACAGGATTACCAACGTTTCAGTTTGGGTTCGTGAACCTTATGATCTTTCTAATGGAAATGAAGTTATTATAGAATTTGATGCACAAACAGGGGGCTTTGGGGCAGGAATAAATTTATTGTTTTTTAATGACGAGCAGACATTTTCTGGGATTATATCTGGTTCTACTTATCCTGCTGCCCATACTCGTATTCATTTAACTCAAAAACAAAAAGGGTTACCTAAAAGGGGTTATATTGGTTTTTCGGGGCTCAGTAGTGGTGGGCTGAGTACAAGACCAAGTACTGTTAGCTATTATAATTTTACTGTCACTACGGTAAAAAATGAAAATTATGAAGAGGGTTTGGAGGCTGGCAAAACACAATGCAAGCATGATCCTGCCTCTTGTGGCATCATTATTTCTTCTCAAGCAGAGAGTTGTATGCCGAATAAAGCTTCATTTTCTCTCAACAGTGGTTTATTAAACATTCCTGTGTTAGAAGTAGAAGATTTGTTTGGGAATATCACTGATTATCAGGCAAAACTCTCACTTTTGCCAGGTAAAGAACAATTATTTTCTGTGACTCAAGCTGCACCACGTTCTGATGAACAAGATTAATCGTTGAAAGATTTTTGGTCGATGTCAGTATCGCATAAAATCGTTGGATGATTTGCGTATGTATAAATTATATTTTTCTCATGATTCAGGTTTTTTTGGTGCCACGCAGCAGGAGATACCAAAAAAACCTATTAAGTTTAGCGTTTACATTATTGTATATATGAAAATATCTAATACATTTATGTGCGGAAATTAATCAAGTAACAACCTTTCAGCCGTATACGCAATTTTTTTGCGAGAAAACAGTAATTGCCAGCGTCTCCCGCCTTTTTGTTGCCATAACACCGCAGAGCGGATGCCCGCTAATAATAACGACCTAATTTTATTAGCATTATGGGCACTTTGTAAATAACGCGGCTCACCTGTGACTTGAATTCGGTAATTAAACGTACTCAAGGTTTTCGAATAAAGGTGAGCCAAAACTTCTAGCACACTGGTATCAGTAATATGACAAAGTGATGCTTGGCGATTTGCTTGTTCTATACCAGAACTCATCGTCTTTAACATGGCCGGTTGCTTAATGAGCTTTCGTTCCAAAACGATAATCCCCAAAGCATAGCGCAATAAATCCATGTTGCGGCCTTGCTTACTACCGTTGAGTTGAGATTGTAAGACTTTTAATCCCATGTTAACACCGTTGATACCGCCATAAATTTCTTCCACTGAATCGGCATCCACTTTTAGTATGCTATTAATACTACTCTCAAAAGGAGCTTGATCCAGCAATCCTTGTTGTGCAACTTGTCTTACCAATTCAACCGCTTGAAAAATGCCTGCGAGTGCAAGCGTACTTTGTTCCATGCCCACCTTGATTTTTTGCCCCTAGAAATTATGCTGCAATACCGCAACGTCTGAGTAATGCATCTATTTTAGGGCCTCTGCCACGAAATGCAACAAATAAAACCATTGGTTCTTGCGAACCTCCCTTTTCCAGTATATTTTGCATAAATGCTTGACCCGTTTGACGGTCAAAAATGCCATTTTCTTCAAATTTCTCAAATGCATCGGCAGAAAGTACTTCTGCCCATTTGTAACTGTAATACCCTGCCGCATACCCACCTGCAAAGATATGAGAAAAACTGTTTTGAAAACGGTTAAACTCAGGTGGTTTTAACGCTGTGACTTGAGTACGTACCTCATTTATCAGTGCTTGAACGTCGATGTCAGGCGTGTACTCTTTGTGTAAACGAAAATCAAATAAAGCAAATTCAAGCTGTCTAGCCATAAATAAGCCGGCTTGAAAATTCTTGGCTGCATATAATTTATCAAATAAATCCTGTGGTAATAACTCACCAGTTTCATAATGGGCTGAAAATAAGTCTAGTGCCTCTTTTTCCCAACACCAGTTTTCCATAAATTGACTGGGTAATTCTACCGCATCCCAAGCTACACCATTGATGCCTGCCACTGGAGGATGTTCAATTTTTGTTAACATGTGGTGCAAGCCATGACCAAATTCGTGAAATAAAGTTCTAATTTCTTCATGCGTCAGTAAGGCTGGTTTTTCACCAATGGGGGGCGTAAAATTACACACTAAATAGGCAACTGGCACACGCAAACTTTGTTTGGAACGTTTACGATTAATGCATTCATCCATCCAAGCACCACCACGTTTACTTTGTCGTGCATATAAATCAAGATAAAATTGGCCGCGTAATTCACCCACTTCATCGTATATCGAAAAAAATTGTACCTCTGGATGCCAAACATCAATATTTGTTTGTGCTTGTACTGTAATACCATATAATTTTTGCGTAATCGCAAATAGACCAGGCAACACCTTGGACAGTGGGAAATAAGGTCGTAAAATTTCCTGGGAAATAGCATATTGGTGTTCACGCAATTTTTCTGAATAATAAGGTACATCCCACAGAGCTAAATCTTCCAAACCATCACGAGTTTTAGCAAAGGCTTTTAATTCCTCAGCCTCTTTTTTAGCCATTAATTTAGTTTTAGCTGATAAGTCATTTAAAAACTGCATGACTTGATCTGCACTTTCGGCCATTTTGGTATACACAGAATATTCAGCGTAGTTGTCAAAACCCACTAAATTGGAAAGTTCATGTCGCAAAACTAAAATTTCTGCAATCACCGAAGCATTGTCTCGTTGCCCTGCATGAGGTCCTTGACTTGAAGCACGAGTTACGTAAGCTTCATACATTTCCCGCCGTAATTCACGATTGCTGGCATAACGCATGATTGGCAAATAACAAGGAGCATCCAAAGTCAGTAACCAACCTTCCATATTAGCTTGGGTCGCATTTTGGGCAAGCAATTCTAAAACAGTGTCAGACAGTCCAACTAATAAAGATTTATCAAATACTTGCTTCTGCCAGGCTTTGGTAGAATCTAATACGTGCTCAGAAAATTTAGTGAACAAGGCAGATAACTGATTTTGAATTTCCATAAATCGCGCTTGCTTATCTGCATCTAAATCAATGCCGGACAGACGAAAATCTCGCAAAGCATCTTGAATAATTTTCTGTTGAGCATCATCCAATTGCTCATATTCAGCGCTATTAGCAATTGTTTGGTAAATTTTGTACAAACGTTTATCTTGCTTAATTTCATTACGGTAAGCGGTAACCAATTGGAGAGCTTCTTTATACACAGGGCGCAACGCTTCGGTATCTGCCACATTATGTAGATGTTCAATGGGAGACCAGGTGCGATCCAATCGATCTTTGAACTCATTCAAAGGTGTGATGGCATTATTCCAAGTGTAATGTTCTACGTTTTTCAATAATTCATCTGCGTTTTGATGATTTTCTGCAATCACTTGTTGAATAGCAGGTATAACATGTTCAGGTGCAAGCTGTGAAAATGGTGGCAATCCTTGCATGTCAATTAAAGGATTCGACATTATATATTCCTTATCGTTAAATTCTTTTAAACTAAGCTAACTATCATTGAGATGATATAAGCAACGAACTTTAGTCTGCTTTGACTGAATATACAAGTAGCACAGATCATTTTAAATTTTATCCAGAATATACTGAGATTAAAATATTTTTTTAAAGTTTATAACTCTGACTGTAACGTTTTCATGTTTTTGATAGATTATAAACTTGACTTTTAATTATACCCAAAGCAAAAAATGGGCTTGTACTTCTGTGAAAGTTTCGTTAGAATTGCCGCTTAGTTTAAAGAAGGCGCGTAGCTCAGTGGTAGAGCATCACCTTGACATGGTGGAGGTCGGTGGTTCAATCCCACTCGCGCCTACCAGCTAGTAGTAAGCAGACAGTATAAGAATACAGTAGTCCTCAACTCCTTTCCTTCCTCCTCTAATTTTATGTAGTTTCCCCTTAATTTACCTAATCCAAATTTACCATGTAATAGGCTAGACTGCCTGACATTAGGCTAACCTACCACATTTTCCATGATGGATTCCCCGATTGCCACAGTGTTTCTAAATGTTGTTTATCGCGTAAAGTATCCATGGGCTGCCAAAAACCATCATGTTTGTAGGCAGAAAGCTGACCCTCTTTGGCTAAATCCATCATAGGTTCTTTCTCCCAAGTTGTTTCATCTCCTGCAATATAATCAGTAACTTTGGGAGAAAGTACGAAAAATCCACCATTAACCCATGAATTAGAGTTTTTAGGCTTTTCAGCAAAATTTGTCACTTGATCATTACTTAAATTTAATATGCCAAAGCGCCCTGTTGGTTGGGTTGCTGTGACTGTTGCTAATTTTCCTTGCTGCTGATGAAAAGCAATTAACGCCGTAATATCAATATTGCCAACACCATCGCCATAAGTAAAACAAAAGGGGTCTTTTCCTAAATAATGCCGTACTCGCTTCAGTCGACCACCTGTCATCGTTTTTTCACCCGTATCGACTAAAGTAACACGCCAAGGGTCTGCTGTATGATAATGCACTTCCATTTGATTGGTGGTCATATCAAAAGTAACGTCGGACATATGTAAGAAATAGTTAGCAAAATATTCTTTAATCACATAGCCCTTGTAGCCTAGGCAAATGATAAACTCATGAATACCATGCGCTGAAAAAATTTTCATGATATGCCATAAAATGGGTTTACCTCCAATTTCTACCATAGGTTTGGGCTTAGTCACGGTTTCTTCACTAAGACGAGTGCCTAGTCCACCAGCAAGAATCACTGCTTTCATGAGGAGTTTCTTAACCAATTAAAAAGTTGAATTTTCCAAGTGGGTGGTATGATAAATATAGAAATATACTGCAAAAAATTATAAAGTTTATCAAATAAGGTCATGTAATAAGCATCGTTTTGCGCATATTTTTTACGTATTATTAAGGTCTCTAATTCCATTTTTTTAAGCGAACGAAATGTTACAGAATTTGGGGTTTGCCGATAGTCCAAAACTACTTCTTGTAAATTGGCCAATCGGTAACGACTACCTATGCGCAAGGCCATTTCCAAATCTTCAGCAGGTGCATATTCCACAGCATAATTACCTAATTCATCTAAGCTGCTTTTGCGAATCATTGTGGCTGGTAATGCAACGGGAGAATAACGAAAGATAGTTTTACGTAAACTAGCATCATCGGGCGCATACTTTCTAATGCTTAAATAACCTGTTTCATCGAAAAACTGTAAAAAACCACCCACAATACCTACTTTTGGATTTTGTTCCATAAAATAGTACTGTTTTTCCAAACGTTGAGGATAGGAAATATCGTCTGCATCTTGCCAAGCAAAATAGTCACCTTCAGCAAAACTAATGCCGCGATTACGGTTGCCTGCCACACCTAAGTTTATATCATTTTGATAAGCGCGAATTCTATTGTCTTTAATGACATAAGACTGAATAATTTGCCAAGTTTTATCAGTAGAGCAATTATCCACGATAATAAGCTCAAAATCTTGAAAAGTTTGATTTAAGATACTGTCAATGGCTTTGGCAATATAAGGCTCAGCATTATAAGCAGGTAAAATAACGGAGATAGCAGGTTTCATAAATGTTTAACTAAAAAATAATAGAGAGAGTATACCTATAATGCTATCATTTTTCATTCTGTAACTTTTTTTCCTAAGCAATTTTAGAAAAATAACTACAGAATCAAATAGATTACGCTATAATTCAATAGGTAATTATTCACAGTGACTACTTTTTTAAAATTTAATTTAATAAGGATATATTTATGGCTGATATGAAAAAAACTCCTCTTGCTTTAGCTATTGGTACTGCATTCACCGTAAGTTTAGCACAAAGTCCTATTGTCAATGCTCAAGATAACCCATTTTCAATGAGCGAACTGTCAAGTGGTTATATGGTTGCTAGCGAAGGTAAATGCGGTGGTAGTATGGACGGTATGGATGGCAAAGACATGGAAGGTAAATGCGGCGAAGGCAAATGCGGTGGTGATAAAGCTCAAGCTGGCATGGATGGAAAAGGCATGGAAGGTAAGTGCGGCGAAGGCAAATGTGGTGGCGATAAAGCTCAAGCTGGCATGGACGGTATGAGCAGCATGGATGGTAAAGGCATGGAAGGTAAATGCGGCGAGGGCAAATGCGGTGGTGATAAAGCTCAAGCTGGCATGGACGGTATGAGTAGTATGGATGGTAAAGGCATGGAAGGTAAATGCGGCGAGGGCAAATGTGGTGGTGATAAAGCTCAAGCTGGCATGGATGGTATGAGTAGTATGGATGGTAAAGGTATGGAAGGTAAATGTGGCGAAGGCAAATGCGGTGGTGATAAATAAAAATTAGCCTCATGCCAAGTACATCATAAGACTCACAAGAGAACTTTGTTATGAATTTTCCCGTACATGGTGCGGGACTTGGCTTCCGGCGAGACTTAACCGACTCGCTGGAGCAACAGTCCCCAAAACAAATTGATTTTATGGAAATCGCCCCCGAAAATTGGGTTGGCCTAGGTGGGCGACTAGGCAAGCAGCTTCATTCCTTTACTGAGCGTTATCCATTTATTTGTCATGGTCTTTCTCTCAATCTCGGTGGTTTTTCTCCCCTTGACGAATCCTTCTTGCAACGTTTAAAGCAATTTTTGGACACGCATAAGATTCGTTGTTACAGTGAACATCTAAGCTATTGCGGCGATGAAGGTCATTTGTACGATTTATTACCCATTCCTTTTACTGAGGAAGCCGTGTATCACGTTGCCAAACGTATTCAACGCGCTCAGGACATTCTTGAAAGACGCATGGCGATTGAAAATATTTCGTACTACGCAGCACCTGGCAAGCAAATGGACGAAATTGATTTTGTGAATGCGGTATTATCAGAAGCAGACTGTGATTTACTGCTGGATGTCAATAATATTTACGTCAACAGTGTTAATCATAAGTATGATGCAGAAACCTACTTAAAAGCGTTACCTGCAGAGCGGATTGTTTATTGCCACATTGCAGGTCATTATAACGAAGCCGAAGATTTACTGATTGATACCCACGGTTCAGATGTGATTGATCCGGTTTGGCAGTTACTTGATGTGACTTATGAGCATTTCGGTGTAATTCCGACTTTATTAGAAAGAGATTTTAATATTCCGCCGCTTGCCAACTTACTGCAAGAAGTGGATGTCATTGCCTCAGCGCAAACCCGTTTTACGCCGGAAGAACATCATGCAAAAACTGCCTGAATTTCAGCAACAACAACGGATATTCACCGCTTATATTCGTGATCCAGAAAAAAATCCTGCCCCTCAAAATATTGAACCACGCAGGATGGCCGCTTATCATGAATTGTTTTATAACAACGTCCAAGGTTTGTTAGCCCATACTTACCCTGTGTTGCATAAAATATTATCGGAAGAACAATGGCATCATCTAATTCGTGATTATTTTGCAGTTCATCAAGCGCACACGCCTTTGTTTCCCTACATGCCTCAAGAGTTTTTGCGTTACCTAGAAAATGAACGCGGTGAATACCCAAATGATCCTCCTTTTCTGTATGAATTAGCTCATTACGAATGGATAGAGTTGGCTGTTTCTATTGATAATCGAGAAATTAATTTACAAGGCGTTAATAAAACTGGAGATTTATTAACGGGTCAGCCAGTGTTAAATCCATTAGTATTACCACTGATGTACCAATTTCCCGTTCATCAAATTCGTCCTGAATTTCAACCGCAGACTTTTTCTGAGCAACCCACTTATTTGTTGGTTTATCGTGATTTGTCAGATAAAGTTAGCTTTATTCATCTAAATGCAGTCAGCGCTTGGTTAGTTCAAAAGCTAAAAGAGAGTAACTATACAGGTAAAACAGCATTGGAAGAAATAGCCCAAGAATTAAACCATCCTCAACCTGAAGTGGTAATAACGGGCGGCTTGGCAATTTTACAAGCTTGGTTAAAACGTGATGTGGTATTAGGCGTTAAAATATAATAACACTTGGACAGGCTAGATAGAATATAGCGAAACCCACAAATATATGAGTTTCGTTTTTTACCCAGCCTAATGTTTGTTTAAACCCAATGTTGTTCGATTGGTTTTTATACTTTTTTTAAGTCTATTTTGGTATGAGTTAGTCCATTTACCAGATTTGTATTTGAGTGAGAATTAGTTTGCTAACAATCACTCATAAACTTTGCAAATATTTTCCAGCAGGCTAAATATTAGCAAACATTATTACAAACACAAGTACACCTAACTTTAAAAGTAAAAAATTTCTCAATTTGCTTCAACTTCATAGCCCAAATCTTTTACCGCTTGGATTTCCTCAGCAGAGAAAATACTTAAATCTTGAGCTTTGTAACGACCGATGTTGGGTGATGCTTTAATCATTGCGCTGAATTTTTCTATGTCAACTTTTTCAGGCGGTACACTAGCAAATTCAAGTAATTTCTGGATAGTTTGCTGGGGTTGGAGGCAAATATCTTCATATTTTACGACTAAAAATCGATCTTTAAGTTTTTCATTTGCGAGATTCGCCGCTTTTTGGTTCGTTTGAATCCAATAATTCAAAGAAATTTTGGGCACTTCATCTGGTGTTCTAGCTGGTTTTAAATTAAATGCTTTGGCCCAAAATGTACTTTGGTATTGATTGTGGCTGTATGCCATATCCAAACCATGACGAATGACGTGAACGTAACGCAGATTAGGAAAATAGTCAGCTAAATAAGGTAAAAATGCATGAGAAGCCGGATCTTTCCATCCCCAACCAATGGCATCACTACGATCTGTTTTATACCCTAAAAAGCTGTTTTTTAAAATTCGGGTGCCATGAATAGCGCTAAAAAGGTGGATTAACTTATCTTTTTTCTTACGAAAATGACGATAATTTTTTAATGCGGCTGTCATAAAAATTAAATCTTTTTTAGTCCGTACTGGCGCGCCTAACATCACTTTTTCTAAAATTGATAAACCTTGCCTGATTTTTTCAGGATGTTGCTCGTGATTTTTAGCAAACCAGGCAGGTCTTCGCAATAAAAAATTAAACCATAAACTATCTAATGCCCCATCCTTTTGGTCAGAACCACTCATTTCTCCCATATAATAACCTGCTGTTTGTAAAATTTGGGTGATAAGACGTGTGCCACTGCCACCAACAGCGCCAATCACTAAAGGACTAATGTTCTTAGCGGATTGGGTAAAATCTTTATTGTTCGACATTAGTTTCTCCAAATATAGAGTTAATGCAGTATTCAGGGGCCAGAATATAGAATTCAGAATACAAGATTGACACGTTAGGTTTAGAAACTATGCTGTTTTCCTGAACTCCTGAACTCCTGAATTAATAGTAACTACGCAAATACCACCACTCAAAGAAACGCTTTGACCAATGGAGTAAAATTGATTTAGGTAATAAAATGTTTCGTTTGGGATCGCGGTAAACCAACATACCATTACTAAATGCATCGACAATACACACTAGTTCAGGTTTAAAACGGTAATCTGCTGGCTGCTTTTTAATATCGGCTAACAAATTTTTAACGGCTGAAATTGCTTGCAAATCTGCAATATGGGCTTGTTTTGGTAACCAACCAGGGCCAGGAAAACTGCCGCTATCCCCTGCCACAAAAATATTTTCGATACCAGGAATACGACATTGTTCATTTGCTTGAATAAAACCACCTTCTGACAAAGGTAAATCGCTATTAGCCAACCAGGCAGGTCCTGTCATACCTGGCATAAATAAGGTTAAATCACTGTGGACTTCCCCTCCTTCAGTCTTGATCCCATCCACTTTAAACTCTGAAATTTTATGTCCTAAATGCTTTTGTATACCGCGTTTATCCATTTCTTGCAATAGAGCTTTAACCGCAGCATCTCCTAAGCGTTTACCAGGTTCAGTTGCAGGACTAAAAAATACAAGTTCAAAATCTTGGCGTCTTTTTTGTTGATGTAAAAGTGTATCAATACCAAATAAGAATTCAAAAATAGGCCCACCACGCATTGCCGCAGGTTCTTTAGGATTCGTACTAAAGCCAAAAGCTAAAGTTCCGCCATTGAGTATAGCAAGGCGTTGACTATAAGATTGTACAGTTGTAAAGCTTTCACATGGGATAAAGGCATGTTCTATGCCTGGTATTTTTTTAAGAAATTTTCCACCAGAGCCAATGATTAAGCTATCAAAAGCAATGGTACCTTCATCAGTATATACTTGCCGCGCTTTGGTCGATAAACCTGTTACATTGGCTTGATGGTGAAAAACATCATAGTCTTGAAAAAATTTATCAAGAGAAACCGTTAAGTCTTCTTCAGTACGTAGACCTGCAGGTACCCAAATTAAGCTTGGATAATAAAAAAGGCTTGAGCGTGGTGAAATCAGAATAATTTTTTCTTTCCAACCTTCTTTACGTAAAGTTCGGATGGCAGTAAGTGCTGCAAATCCTGAACCTAACACAACGATTTGATGCATGGTAGTATCCTTTGCAGTAAGATAGAAAACAGGAAGTTTTCATGTTGTGGACATAATAAAAGGTATTGTTTTTTATAGTTTTGTAGTAATTTTGGTGGAGGCTTGCTTTTATAAATAGGGTAGGCTAATTGTTAAAATGTTCGACCGTTCCAACCCCACATGGAACCGGTAAGGTCAGCAAAATCAATATATATTCGTTCCTTGGGGATTTGCAACTGATTTTCCATAAAAAGGCATAAAGCTTGAGAAAATACTTCGGTCTTTTCAGTGGGTAAACGAATACTTTTTAAGGTCAGCAATGCAGTAGGATTATCTAAACCAGCAAATAGCATGGGTACATTGGATTGCAACGCAACCATCACATAGCTTTCTGGTTTAGATAATAACTTTGATATTTCTGTAGAAGCCGCCTTTACTAAGCTATTTTGTTGTTCTGAAGACATATTCAAGTTTGTTTGTATCTGAAAATAAGGCATCTTGGTTACTCCATCATACTTTCTTGAGTCTTTTTCTGACAATAATCGTCAACATATTTTTGGGCATTTGTTAATTCTTGTTGATGTTTTTCAGAAGACATTTCCTGATATTTTCCTGATTCGTCTTTAAACACTAGGTATTCACCACTTTGCAACAGCTTTAAATGTTTTTTGGCACGATTGCAAGAAGCCACTATTGGGTCTTCATTTTCTTCTGTCGCGCTATTTTCATTCGTCGTTTCCTCTGTTTGTTTTACATCATCAACAGTAGGTGGTTTAACAGGAAAACGATTTTTAATCGTTTCAACATCAGTTTGTTCTTTAGGTGGAATTTGGCTAAACTGCACATTACCTTCTTCGTCCACCCATTTGTACATTTGAGCAGCGAAAGTAGATAAGCTTACAGTCCCTAGTATAAATGTAAATACAATTGGAATAAACCGGTTCATCACTACTTCCTTTTGGATAGAAATACAAAATATAATACCACTTTATTTAGTATTTGTGTGTAAGCTAAACTGCTCATAAAAATAAACATGGTTTTTACTGGTGATTATCATGCCATACGCTATTCGTAACTCACATATTCAACACCTGCCAACCCTAGTTGCCAATCAAATTGCCGCAGGTGAGGTTGTTGAACGTCCTGCCTCAGTTGTTAAAGAATTGCTAGAAAATAGTTTGGATGCAGGTGCCACAGAAGTTGAGATTGAGATTGAGAAAGGCGGCATTAATTTAATACGAGTAAGAGATAACGGGTGTGGTATTCGTGTTAATGAATTAGCATTAGCATTGAATCGTCATACGACTAGCAAAATAAAATGCATTGAAGATTTAGAGAGTCTCAGCAGTCTAGGATTTCGGGGTGAAGCCTTAGCCAGTATTGCGGCCGTGGCGCGCTTGACTTTAATTTCGCATTTTCACGAAGCAAACACAGGCTACACGCTTCAAATTAATGATATACAAGAAATGTCTGAACCTGTTCCCATTGCTAGTCCTGTCGGGACATGTATTGAAGTCCATGAATTATTTTACAATACACCCGCAAGACGTCGATTTTTACGCACCCCACAAACAGAATTTAACCATATTCAAGAAACGGTTAAAAAATTGGCACTTAGCTGTTTTAATGTTGGATTTTCTTTGAAACACAATCGTAAAGTGTTGACGAGCTTACCGCCAGCAACAACAGAAAGTTTGCAACAACAACGAATTGCAAAATTGTGTGGGCAGGAATTTCTTGAACATACATTGGATGTACATGAAGATCGGGAAGCTCTGCAATTACATGGCTGGATTTCCATGCCTACTTATTCTCGTAGCCAAGCAAACATGCAATACTTCTTTCTCAATGGGCGTTTCATTCGGGATAAATTAATTAATCATGCGGTGAGGCAAGCTTATCGTGATGTACTTTATCGTGATCGCCATGCTTGTTATGTCCTATATCTAACTTTAGATCCAAAGTTAGTGGATGTAAATGTGCATCCCACCAAACATGAAGTCAGGTTTGCTGAAAGTGAGCAAGTACATCATTTTATCGTGGCAACTTTACAACGTCATTTGGCAACCACGATGCCAAAAACTGAGGAAAATACCCAACCCCAATCAATTGTGGCAACTGAGCCTGAAAAAATAACCAAAAATACTGAATCTACGTTACCTTCTCTTACTTATCACATTCAGCCAAAGCCTACACGTTCTGCTGTACAAGAAACTTTGCAAACTTATCAAACACTTGCTGCACCAAACTCATCAAAAATCACTGTGCCACAAGTTTCAAACGCTTTTGAATCTGAAAAAACTGAAAATTTTACTGAAAAAATCACTGTGCCACAAGTTTCAAACGCTTTTGAATCTGAAAAAACTGAAAATTTTACTGAAGCCATAATGCCACCTTTGGGATATGCATTGGGGCAACTTTTAGGTATCTACATTTTAGCTGAAAATAAAAAAGGTTTGGTATTAGTAGATATGCATGCAGCGCATGAAAGAATTACTTATGAACAATTAAAAGTTGTCTGGCAAACTAAAAAGAATAATGACGTTCAACAATTGCTCGTGCCAGAAACCCTATCTCTCAATGATCAAGAAATAGCCACCGCAAAACAATATGAAACTTTTTTCAAAAGATTAGGTTTTAAATTTGATTTCTCAGATAAAAAACACCTTTTAATCCTTGAAGTCCCTAATGTACTGCAAAAAACAAATATTGGAACACTGGTTCAAGATGTATTAGCTGATTTAATTTATTTAGGTGTCAGTGATCGTATTGAGGAACAAATTTTAACCAAATTAGCGTCTATTGCTTGTCATCGCTCTGTTAGAGCGAATCACCAATTAAATTTGGCAGAAATGAATAACTTATTGAGACAAATGGAACATACTGAGCGAAGCAACCAATGTAATCATGGACGTCCAACCTGGATACAATTAACTCAAAAAGAGTTAGATGCTTTGTTTATGCGAGGAAAATAGAGAAAGCATTTTGAATCCAAATCTGGCAAGCTTTGAAAACCTGCCAGTTTTTTTTGTATGAAATTTTTATTGCCTAATTTTGAAAAATAATTCATATAGTTAATACATTTTTTGCCAATTTACATTAGCTTACCCATTACAGCAATAATTGAAGTTGTGATACCTAAAATTAAGTTTGTCAATACAATATATCGAATACGATTCATGTGTTGTCCACCTAAAGGAAAATTAGCTTCAGCGACTGCTTGTTTTAGCTTGGAAAAAGGAACGAAAAAAATGTAGGTAAATAAAACGGTCATTAAACCACCCAAAGTCCACATGATATGTAAATAAACAGGTGCTTTTGCCATGCCACCGTGAGAACCAAATGTTATCCAAGCACCAGAAACCCATAATAAAACAATCGCAATCCATACCCAGATAAAAAATCGGCTAAATATTTGCGTAAGAAATGGTAGACGTTGAGAGGGTTCTAACAAGTTTTGCGCCGTTGGACGTAATATCATATGCGCGAAAAACATACCACCAATCCATACGATGATGGCAAGCAGGTGAATCGTCAATAGACTGTAGTAAATATTTGTGGCCATTATTTTTCCAGAATTACTTAGAAGAAAAGTCTGATAGTGTACCACAAGCGCTATGTAGCACATCGTTTGAAACGCAAATAAATAATAACTCCCCATATTACAAAAAGTATGAGTGAACTAAAAATTGTAACAACCAAAAACAATGAGATAAAAATTGCAAAAGAATTAAGTATAATCAATACTATTAGTAGACTTATTCCTTCCAATAAGCCCATGTTTTTATACACAAATATTTAGTTTTTTTGCCCACTCTACAATGGCAGTGACTCTAAGGTGTATGACGCTATGCTTATACACCCTATATTGGTGCAGGATTTTTAAAAATAATAAAACAATTATGAGTGCAATTTACGGCATTATTAATAGAAATCAACAGCCAATTTCTCCAGAAGTTCTGAAAACCATGATGGAAGCTGTCAGTTTTTATGGTACAGATGGTAGCAGAGTGTGGCAAGAAGGTACAGTTGCATTAGCTCACCAAATGCTGCACCACCCCAGAGTCGCTCCATGAAAAATTGCCAATGCAGTATTCTAATTTAATTATTACTGCTGATGCTCGCATTGATAATCGTGAGGATTTATTTAGCAATTTAAAAATAGCAAAAAATAGCAATATAACAGATAGCCAATTGATTTTACACGTTTATCAAAAATGGAGCATGGATTGTCCTTTCTACTTGTTAGGAGATTATGCTTTTGTAGTTTGGGATGGGCAGCAATTGTTCTGTGTGCGAGATCATATTGGAACTAAACCGTTTTATTATTATGTGGATAGCAAACAATTTGTTTTTGCCAGTGATATACGGGCACTGTTGGCATACTTACCTCGTCCGCTTGATGAAGCTTATGCTGAGCAACTACGTGAATTGCTTCAGCAAGCTATCAAAGCTAGAATGCGTTCTGCATTTCCAATTGGTGCTCATTTAAGTGGCGGTTTAGATTCTTCTTCAATAGCAGTCTTGGCTGCCCGTCAAAGTCAGTCACTACAAGCTTATTCTTGGTCACTGCCTCCACAGCCAGAAGACTGTCCACTTACAGATGAACGGGCTGAAATAGAAAAAATTTGTGCCCAAGAACCTAATATTCAGATGCATTACACTTCCTTAGACCCAGAAGAACAATTTGCTATATTTAAGCGTGATCCCAGTTGCGAACCAACAGCAGACCTATTAATAGAAAATACCTTATGTCGCAATGCAGCACAGCATGGTCAAAGAACATTGCTTTCTGGCTGGGGTAGTGATGAAGTGGCTGCTTTTAATGGGCGTGGCTATTTTGCAGAATTGTTTGTGAAAGGATATTGGCATACGCTTTATCAGGAAGGCAAACAACGTAGCCAAGCATTTGATGAATATTTATTTAATGTGTTAATAAATAGGATTATTTCACCTTTACTGCCCAATGTGATTTATTGGCATTGGTGGAAAAACCTATCACGTTTTCCAAATTGTCTGATTCCTGAATTTAGAGAGCGTATGCAGCAAATTTCCCCAATAACTAAACAGCGTATTCGAGAGTTACCGAGTGTACGGTGCAACCAATTACTACTCTTACACAATGGTCATATCACCAGACGCCTTGAAGATTGGGCAATTAATGGAGCCATGCACCGTGTTGTCTATGGTTATCCCTTATTAGATCGACGTATTTTAGATTTTTGTCTTAGCATTCCGCCCAGCCAATTTTTTAAAAAGGGTTGGAAACGGTTTCTGTATCGCAATGCTATGACTGGCATTTTACCCGTTCAGGTACAATGGAAAAATTTAAACATGAACCAGCTTTAGAAGCACGTAACAAAGCTAATTTCAGAACCAACTTTGTTCAAATTTTGGAATCACCAATACTGGAAGGAAGGTATGTTGATTTTGCCTGTCTCCACAAATTGCTCGCAGCCAAAAAAGATAAACTGAAACAGAAAGCTAAAATAAGAAAATTATTGACCCTTGAAAACATTTGCCAAAATAAATGATCAAAATATGTTGCGAAGCTATATAAAAGTATTGATTGACTATGCTGGTTGGCAAATGGCACTAGCACTTGGTTTATTAATTTTGATAGGACTAATGGAAGGCATTGGGTTATTGATGTTAGTGCCTTTCCTCCATTTGGTTGGTTTTGCCCCAGAAGGTAGTGCCCCTACCGGCATTATCACAATAGCTAATCAACTATTTGAAATGATTAATCTACCTCTAACTTTACCAACCGTTTTATGCCTATATATTGGTCTCATTTCTTTTCAAGCCTTTTTAGTCCGGTGGCGCGAGGTGCTGCTCACTGAGATACGCCTCGGTTTTGTCGATCATTTGCGAATCCGATTGTATAATGCTATAGGTCAAGCTAATTGGCTATTTTTATTAAGAAAACGTAGTTCCGATCTTACCCACGTCTTAACTTCGGACATCAATCGAGTAGGGCAAGGGACTTACTTTTTCCTGACTATTATTGTATCCGGATTTGTAGCCTTAATTCATATTATGGTCGCCCTTCAACTCTCAGCAATTATGACCATTATCGCCTTGTTAACTGGTGGTTTGCTGTTGTTAATTTTATGGCCGCAAATAAATCGTGCTAGAATCTTGGGAGAAACATTAACTAGTGCTAATCGGGAAGTATTTGGGACAGTTTCTGAGTTTTTGGATGGCATTAAGTTGGCGAAAAGCTACGGAGCTGAAGCACATTATAGCCAAACTTTTACCGAGATGATTGTAAACTTACGTCAACAAATGCTGGATTTTACCCGCAGCAATTCTTGGGTTGGTATGATTTATCAGATCGGTGCCGCTATGACACTCAGCGGTTTGCTTTATATTGCGGCAGTAATATTGCGCCTTCCCGTTGCAAAATTGCTAGTTTTTATCTTAGTTTTTGCCCGTTTATTGCCAATGTTATCAAGATTGCAGCAAAGCTATCAACAGCTTGTTCATATGCTACCGGCCTTTGCTGTCACAATGGAAATGCAGGAATATTGCGAGGCAGAAGCAGAACCTATTTTGATAGATAACAGTTGGACACCCTGCCTAAATCAGGAAATTAGACTCCAAAATATCCATTTTCGCTATGATAAACAAGGCGATAAGCAAGTTTTATCCGATCTAAATTTAATTATTGCGGCACAGCAAACAACGGCTATCATCGGCTCATCTGGCGCTGGTAAAAGCACGCTAGCAGACTTATTAATAGGTTTATTAATACCAGATGCCGGTGAAATTTTAGTGGATGGACAATTACTTAAACCACAACTAATCCGTAATTGGCGAAAAAGCGTTGCTTATGTACCACAAGAAACTTTTTTATTTCATGATACAATACAAGCTAATTTGCGCTGGACACACCCGCAAGTTACTGACGAAGAACTGTGGCAAATTTTGCGTTTGGCTGCGGCAGATAAATTTATAGCTGAATTACCAGATGGTTTTGATACCGTAGTTGGTGATCGAGGAATACGCCTGTCTGGAGGGGAACGCCAACGCATTGCCCTAGCACGCGCTCTATTATGCAAGCCATCACTATTAATTCTTGATGAAGCCACTAGTGCCCTAGATACTGAGCATGAACGCCGCATTCAACAGGCAATTGATTCCTTACATGGTGAACTCACTATCGTAGTGATTGCACACCGACTTTCAACCGTGCGTCATGCCGATAACATAGCGGTGATGGAAAATGGTCAAATTGTAGAAATGGGAAGTTGGGAAGAATTAGAAACTCGTAAAGAAGGACGATTTCGCACTTTATTACAAGCAACGGCTATTGGCTAAAAGTGTTGTACTAACCATTTAAAGAAACTCACTATGCTTTCAACAACATCAATTAAAAAACCAAATGTCCAATACTTCTGGACTATAGTATTGTTAGTTATTGGATTTTCTATTTTCCTAAAATTGCCGACTTTTACTTTTGGTATTGAACATATGAAAGGCAAGCATTTTGAAGGCGATGAGATACGTTTTTGGTATTTGGCTAAAAATTGGGCTACAATCGGACATTATACATTACAAGGTTCACCTCTGTTTGAAAACTTTCCTTTCTATGAACCTTATTATGCTTATCGCAAAATGCCCGTGCACCCACCCTTATTTATAGTATTACTTCGTCCTTTTGTCCAATATGAGTTTACTCACTATGAAAAAATCCCCCAAGGTCTTGGTCCTGATGCGGTTAGAGCAATTTACGCAAAAATTGCCCCCAATTATGCTGTTATAGCTTCTTGGGTTGGCCATTTGCTGGCCATTTTAGCCGTTGCTTTAATTGGTAGATATTTGCTCATTTACCATAAATTATCTTTGTCAGCGCTATCACCTTTATTTTGGTTACCATTATTAGGGGTTGCTACTGATCCAATTATGACTTGGGTATCAACTAAGATTTGGATTGACAATTTACATGCTGGTTTAGCAGCTTTGGCAGTGGCATTTACTATGATAGCGAGTAGTTCACGACATTCCCAAATAACATATATTTTAGCAGGTATTATGCTTGGTTTGGCGTTGCTGGCTAAAATCACTGCCATGATGATCATACCAATTATTATTTTCATTATCTTTGTGCATGAAATTGAGTCCAGAAAACGTATGCAAGCTCTCTTATTTGGCATTATACCTGTATTAATTTTAGCTTCACCTTGGTATATACCGCGTTACTTGCCCAAAATTGTGGAAATCTCTGCAATACCTAACCCATACGCAGGAACATGCGAATTTTGTAAAACCACTAACACCAGACCATTTTACTATTTTTTACTAAAATTACCTTTAATAGCACCACTTGTAATTGTAGGATTAAGTTTTTACATTATATTATTTTTTAATTATGTCAAGAAATTGGCAATACTTGATAATTTGCGCTTCTTTATACCAGCGGTATGGTGCTTGTTTATCTTAATGATAATCACCCTTTATCTATCATTTTTTAATGGTTCGTTCATCATGCGCCGCATAACTTTGTTAATACCGAGTTTATATGTCATGTTTTATATGTTGATTATTTACTCAGAAAAATTTAGACCACTAAGAAAATATCAACAACTTTTGCTTTTTTTGGGAGGTATCAGTATAGTTTACGGTAGTATCAGTGGAGGTTTTTACTTGTTCCATGGCATTAGTTTTGCCGAATTTTTCAGTTTTGCCGAATTAACTGGTATGATTAAACTATGGAATTAAAGTAAAAAACTACAATTTTCTAAGTAACTGCCATTGTTTTAAATACCATGATGGCTGTAGTAATTTCAAGAGCACTTTTGGAGAAGTCAACAAATAACTCAAAGAATCTACAAAATAGCCTTTTAAGTTTAATAATTTAGCAAACCACGGATAACGCATACGATATTGAAAACGCTGATAATCACGCATTGCTGATGCTGTAAATGGTATCTCATCAGGCAAGGACTGAGCTAGAAGCTTATAAGCCATCGTCACATAACTATGAAATAATTTAGCTTTACCGTGTTGTTTAAAATGGGCAGCTAACCTTTGCCAATCCAATTGTTTCTCTAATGATTTACGCAACATAGCAAATTCATAAAGCTGCATTAAATTGATTGTTGCCATACTATAATTTGCATCCATCATATATGTGTGGATGATATTATGTTGGATTCGATGCTGTGGTGAGGGTACTCTCACCTTGATATCACTAAATGACAAAGGTTGCGCATTATGCCAAACTTCTGTGGTTGGCAATATTTGAGTACCAATTCTCACCATACGCGGATGTAATTCCAGAGAAGCGATAGAACCCTCACAAACTAATGGAACATATTGGTGGTGATAAGTAGCATAAGTATAGCCAGCGAGTGATTTATAACCAAGCTTTTCTAAAGCTGTTACTGATATCATCAGCTTATCTTCTGGTATCAATAAATCAATATCAGTCATCATGCGAATACCAACATCCGCATAAACACCGGTTATTAAACTGGCAACACCTTTCATCAATAGCGGTTCAATACCCACTTGATTAAGTTGCATTACTATATTACACAGTTGAGCAAGAATTTTTTGATTTCTGTCTCGATTAGCTTCCAACATCATTTCCAAAAAAGTTATCAATCCATTATCTGGCAGTGCATCTAGCAAGCCTTTTTTAGATAATGTCCAATACAACGCTGGTGTTACTAGGTGTTGACTAGATAGCTTAATAACTTTTTCCCACCTAATTTCTGTTTGAAACTGTTTCTGGAGAGCTTCACGATTGTCTTCAAAAGCAAGACAACGACAAACTAATTGAAAAGTATCTAACTCATTCATGTCAATAATAAAATCAAAATTTTTTCACAAAAAGCTTAGGATTTTCGTACCAATTTATATGATAATCTAATTCATGCTACGCACTCAATGAGCTTGTTGCAAATTTCGTAATTGAGAAAGAGGCAGCTGAACGGCGTTGAGATACAATTTATTTTTCAAGGCAAAATAATTGAATTTATTCTTGATTTTAAGCTTGAACTTGATGTGAGCGAGAAGCAAAAAAGTGGTTAGTTTGTGTGGTATGTGTTTTAGTTGGTGATTTCCCAGATATCGGTAAGCACATAGTGGATCTTCGGTTGGTTTTTAGCGGCTTGTGCTGACAATAGTGGTTCTTGTTAAACAGAGCTTTAGGTTTGCGCTTACCTGTTTTCGGGGCGATTTCACAATCTAGTTTCATGACCAAGTGAACCTCTACAGGTAGGGAAATGTCTGTGATACACCGCTAAAATGAAATTAATACCCTTTGATGGCTTTTCCAGAGTGCTGTCGTCAACGATTAAAATGCCCTCATCTCTTTCGATTTCTTGACGCACAACCACAAATCCTGTCTGTGTGGGCTATGCCAACAACATAAGTGTGATTGCATCATGGCTTACCTCTCCATCCAGCAATCTTGATAAGTCTGTTGCGGTTGTGGCTACAAAAGAACTAATGTGGGAATCAATATAACGTTCTAAATTTTCGTGGTTCATTTGGAAAATTTAACATAAATTATTTCATGGGGCGTAACGTGAATTATGATGTCAGTATATGCTTGCTCTTTTATCACACCGTTCTCTCTCATTTTTTCCTGACCATTTTCATCCTTTATGACATCGTAATAAAGACCACGTTTACCAGATAATTTGAACAGTTTATGGTTTTTACTCGTGGCCATCTTCAGAATTTCCCATGGCTTGTATCCAAAAATGTCTTCAATCTCAAACGCTGCGAGACATGGAAAGGCAAAAGGCCGTTGTTGAGTAGTGAAGCCGACTAGCTGGGGTCCAAAAATACGGGAAAACAGGACAGGAGGGCGATAGTCCTTCTGTGCGTTTTTCGGGATTTTTGAACAGGCCCAGCATCAAGTCATGGAGGATTCGGGTGACGGAGGTGCGGCGTGAAACGGAGTACGGAGTCGCCCGTATGGAGACCTGGACGGGTCGAGGCAATCAACTAGTGTCTCGCTGACGTGAGTCGCTCTAAGGGATAGCGTGAGCGTCACGAAATCTCTGCGTGACTCCGGAGCTGGGTGGAAAGCAGTACCATTGTCCAGTAACTGAAAATGTGAGTGATAGATTGGTACGATTACCATTTTTTAATGATATGACTGAAAAAGAACTCATGACTGTAATAAAGACTGTGAAGAATAGTTCAAAGGTCTTAAGGTAATGTTTTAGGGGTAAATAAAATCATAAATCAGAAGAATATTTCATATATTTTATCTTTTGCTATACTCACTCGCCATTTATTGTCTCCTTTTGGGAGGGTTAAAACCCTTACCTTTAGGTGAAAAGCTTTAGCATAAGGAAAAGAGTATATAATAGCAAGATGGGCTATAGACACGGCTCTCATACAAAGTTTTCGATACATATTCATGTGGTATGGATAACAAAGTATCGTAAGAAAGTACTCAAAGGGGAAGTAGCCACTTTCATAAGAGACAGTATTGGTGAGGAATGTAGCAAAATGAAAGTAGATATACTCAAAGGATATGTATCCAAAGACCATGTTCATTTGTTACTATCTATTCGACCGCAGACAGCTCAGTCGGCTAGTTCAAAAATTGAAGGGAAAATCTTCATTTAAGGTTTTATCCAAATTTGAACATTTGAAAAAGACATTTTTGGGGCGTCATTTATGGGTGAGAGGCTACTTTGTTCATAGTAGTGGCAATGTCACTGACGAAACAATCAAAATGTATTTGGACAATCAAAAGCATGATGATGACGATTTTCAAATAGAATGCTCAATACTTTAAGTCTGCTTTAGATGAATATACCCGCTTTAGCTGTTACATATAAAGGGCTTTAGCCGGTGGTTGTTCACTCACTCTGAATTGGGATTATCCTCATTTTCTACTGCTTAAGCGTGCTTTCAAAATATCCATTGTGTTTGTAAGTAACTATTCTTTGCACCAAATTAGTGCTTTAAAATACATTTATGTGGCACTTTAGGGGATAAAACCACCTCTAATTAAGTTTAAAATGACCTATTTTCCTAGGTTTTCTCTATATGGCACAAATTTTGTGTTACACATTCATTATAGAATTTAAACTGAAATTCTAAGGAGATAAGCTCATGGAAATGGTTCACTTAGGGTGGGTCATGCTATGTGCCGTGTTGGTGATCCTCATGCAAGCAGGTTTTATGTGCCTTGAGAGTGGATTAACACGCAGTAAAAATAGTATTAACGTAGCAATAAAAAATCTAGCTGATTTTAGTGTATCCATCGTATTATTTTGGTTATTGGGTTACGCATTGATGTTTGGCGATTCTTGGCTGGGTTGGTTAGGCATCAGCGGATTTATGTTTGAAGCCAACCAAGCAACGCCACAATACAACGTTTTTTTCCTATTTCAAACAGTGTTTTGTGGTACGGCTGTCACTATTATTTCTGGGGCTGTAGCTGAACGTATGCGTTTTCAGGCCTACTTACTGGTTACCGTGTTGGTTTCTGGTTTTATTTACCCAATTTTTGGTCATTGGTCTTGGAATGGTGCGAATGTTGGTCAATTTACAGGATGGTTAGGTGAATTAGGTTTTGTTGATTTTGCCGGTTCCACTGTGGTTCACAGTATAGGAGGATGGGTTTCGTTGGCAGTTGTCATTATTATTGGCCCAAGAATTGGCCGCTTTCCAAAAAACAAAAATCAGGCTGCTCGGGAAATTCCTGGCCATAGCTTACCTATTGCAATATTAGGTGTATGGCTGTTATGGATTGGTTGGTTTGGCTTTAATGGTGGTAGTTTTCTATCTTTAGAACAAGGTATTGGAGGGGTGTTACTTAATACTTTACTAGGGGGTGCAGGGGGTATGTTTGCTGGCATGTTGATGAGCTGGTATCAACAACGGCAAATTGAGGTAAAAACTTTAATAAACACTTGCTTAGCGGGTTTAGTTGCTATTACTGCGGGTTGTCATCTATACTCTTCCGCTTCAGCATTAGTTGTTGGGGGCATTGGTGGTGTGATCATGCAATTAACCCAAACCCGTATTTTACTATGGCGCATTGATGATGCAGTCAGTGCATTTTCAGTCCATGCAGCAGCTGGTGTCTGGGGAACACTCGCAGTGGCTTTATTTGCGCCTTCAGGTAGTTTTGGGCCAGGCATTGGTATGTTAGAACAATTTTCTATCCAACTATTGGGTGTCACTGTTTGTGCAGTATGGTCTTTTGGCACTGCTTATTTTGCTCTACAACATATCAATAAATATTATCCATTGCGTATTACTCGTAAGCAGGAACAACAAGGTCTTAATGTCAGCGAACATGGGGTACACACAGAATTTGCAGAGTTGATCGATACCATGAAAGTACAAGCTGCAACGGGAGATGCAAGTTTACGGGTATATGCTGAACCCTTTTCTGAAGCCAGCCCTATTGCTCATCACTACAATCAAGTACTGGATAAATTAGGTAGAGAAACTGAAAATGCCCAACAAATGGCTAATGTAGCACAACAAGCCCGCCAACAATTGGAATCTACCCATGTAGAATTGCAATCTCAGTACAACGAATTATTAGTTACAAAACAATTGGCCAGTTCACATGCGCAAGAAATCGACAAGCTGCAAGAACTCAGTGCAGCCTTGAATGAAGCAAAAGAAGAAGCGGAACAGGCGAATTTACATAAAAGCCGCTTTATTGCCAATATGAGTCATGAACTTCGTACCCCTTTGAATGCTATTATTGGTTATAGCGAAATCCTGAAAGAAGAAGCTGAAGATTTAGGCGAAAATAGCATGGTTGGGGATTTGAAAAAAATCAGGGCTGCAGGTAACCATTTATTAGGTTTAATCAACGATATTTTAGATTTATCCAAGCTAGAAGCCGGTAAAATGACTTTGTACTTGGAATGGTTTCACGTTGAACATTTATTGCGTGAGGTTAGCTCTACCATTCAACCGCTAATGGATAAAAATGCTAATCATTATGACTTACAAATTGAGACTAAGCCTGGAAAAATTTACTCAGATTTAACCAAATTACGTCAAATTTTGTTCAACTTGCTCAGTAATTCCGCTAAGTTTACTGAAGAAGGGACAATTCGTTTGCGGGTTGAAAGATGTAACTTTGAAACTCAAGATGAATGGTTAATTATCGAAATTGTTGATACTGGGATTGGTATGACAGAAGAGCAACAGTCTAAGCTATTCAGTGCCTTTACTCAAGCTGATGCCTCTACAACTCGCAAATATGGTGGAACTGGATTAGGGTTAACCATTACTAAGAAATTTGTACATTTGCTTGGCGGGGATATTCAAGTCCAAAGTATTGAAGGCCAAGGGAGTTGTTTTACCGTTCGATTACCCGTAGAAACACCTGCACCACCACTGGCTGGATCTATTGAAATTAAACATCACTCTGAGATGGTAGCAGCGGTTTAAACAACGTGTACTAATGAGCGCTTGAAAATAGCCAAAATCTTGCAGGCTTTCATAGAATTCTCCAGTATCCTAGAACGATGGGCGAAACCATATTGCAGCCTTGATATATTTCTTCAGTGATTAGATCAACTAGGAATAGGAATTAAATAACTTCCATAAGTTTTCAATCAGACCTGGCAGGTTTTTAAAACCTGCCAGGTCTTGTTTCTGATTTTATTTAATTCCCGTTCCTATTGGTCATTATCGCAAACCAAATTTCATTTTTATAATTTGATATGTGTGTTGGTGAGATAAAATTTCAGTGACAGATTTAAACGGTGGTGTAAAATAAAAAGTACTAATCATTATTAATAAAAATAAAGCTGTCGAAACTTTATAACGCAAACTGATAATTTTTAGTGCACTTCCAAACGATTTTTTAAGGCGTCGGTTGACTAAATTAACGCTGTAAATTTCATCAAGTAGTAAATGCGTCAAATAACCCATGGTGACAAAAAAGCCACTTCCCCAAGCGACAAAAGGACGAATATCAAAAAATTGATGGCAAATGGCAGTAGTTATTAGTCCAAAGCAAAGCGCAGCAATCACAGAATGAAAATTGCCACGATGTACAGTTAGTGCGTGAAAAATGTAAAAAACACCATAACGCACCGTAATAAATATTCCTAACCAAAATAGAACTAAGGCAGGAAAAGTTACAAAATAGTTTTGTGAGAAGGCGCTTAAACTCGCAATCGAAATTCCCAACAGACTAAATATCCATCGAGTCGCTTTAGAATTGTGGGAATCAACATCAGGTAAAAAGCCTGCGGTTGTCCCTAATAACCAGAAAAGTACGGCAGCTTTGAGTGTTGCAAGTTCGACAACCAATAAACCACTGGCTAAAAAACCGCTAACTGCAGCGGAAACAGTAAGATGGGTATTAAAATTCGCCATGATGTGGCTGGGGGACCAGGATTCGAACCTGGGTTGATGGAGTCAGAGTCCACTGTCCTACCACTAGACGATCCCCCAATCTTTGAAAGTTGGAAAAATTTTTTGATAGAACAGGGGTGTGATTAAATAATGACGAACCACACCTCGTAGAGTTTAACGCTTGGAGTATTGAGGACGCTTACGGGCTTTATGTAGACCGACTTTCTTACGTTCAACTTTACGGGCATCACGAGTGACAAATCCCGCTTTTCTCAAAGCACCACGAAACGTTTCATCGTATTCCATCAAAGCGCGGGTTAGTCCGTGACGAATAGCGCCTGCTTGGCCTGTACTTCCACCACCGCATACTGTGACTTTAATATCAAAGCTATCTAATCTATCTACTACATGTAAAGGTTGTCTGACAACCATACGGGCAGTTTCACGACCAAAATACTCATCCAAAGGACGATCATTAACGGTAATACTACCTTCACCCATTTTTACAAAGACGCGGGCAGTCGAACTTTTACGGCGTCCGGTACCATAATAATAAGTTTGTGTCATTGTATTAACCATTTAGTTTTAATTCAATAGGTTGCTGTGCTTGATGCTGATGTTCGGTACCTGCATAAACTTTAAGTTTACGAAACATCGCACGTCCCAGTGGTCCTTTAGGTAACATACCTTTAACTGCATGTTCAATGATTCTAGTAGGTGCTTTTTGACGTTGTTTTTGCAAGCTAATTGACTTAATACCGCCTGGATAACCACTATGATGATAATATATTTTATCTGTTTCTTTGCGACCCGTTACGTAAACTTTTTCAGCATTAATAACGACAATATAATCTCCTGTATCGACATGGGGAGTATATTCTGGTTTATGTTTTCCACGTAAACGTCTTGCAATTTCTGTTGCCAAACGACCTAATACGAGGTTATTGGCATCAATGACAAACCAATCACGTTTTACAGTTTCTGGTTTGGCGCTAAAGGTTTTCATGCAGTTGGCTCCAAAATGATAGCGCTTAAAATTCAATTTTTATAAATTCTAAGAAAATTCAAACAGTAAATATTATGAATTTCAATAGCTATTGTCAATAGCTAACTTGTTTATTTTTCCCTGAATTCTTGTTTTTCTCAAGCGCAGCTTAAGAAAATGCACTTAAAACTTGAAGTAAAGGATTCAAAGGTATGCTGATTTAACCTCTGCTTGGCAGAGGTTTTTGAAAAACACTATTTGGATTATTGCTACAAACTTATTATGCAGATAAATCATTGCCACAAAAATACGCCTTATTTTTAATCAATAAATAAGCAACTAAAATGTAGAATGACAGCATTATTCCTAAAGAAGTGTACATTGCATTTGGTGTAAATATCATGTCCATTGCCTCTTGTCGCACTGAAAGTCCACGAATTTCTCTTCCCACTTCATACGCGTGTCTTACTCCAGATAAATCATTTAAGGCCATGAACATGGTGATAATATGTTGAAATACAGATACATTTAAACTTTTACCTAAGAACCTATTTAAAGTTTTTTTAGAATGATAGCCAAAAAAGCTAGCATAACGAACTGTAGACTAGAATTGAGGTTTCTTTCGCAGTTTTTCCAAAGTCTTCGACACTTATCTAACCAAGCAAAAGACCTTTCAACAACCCACCGC
>JADGDF010000315.1 GCA_016745055.1 Thiotrichaceae bacterium
TCAGATTGTACTTGTCTTTGGTGGCAAATACTTTTTCGCGAAATTTAAGTGGGTTAGTCATGTATATATTATGACATATTATTACACATCAGCTATATGCGGGTGCCTTAAGTTACTTTGCTGCCAGCGATGTCGGCTTAAAGGTATTAAATCGTGCAGGAGAAGCCCTAAGTTATCGTTTACCTTCCTTTGGTACCTTTTCCACTAGTTTAAACCCCATTTACAGCTTTGGTGTACCCAGACAAGTTGAAATGAGTGGTATCATGGTCGATATGGATGCAGTCGCCAATTCGTTATGGGCAAAAAACAATGATGCACAACTCACGGTGGCCACCGGTCAACAAATCGGCATGATGACCTCTGCCTGGGAACATAAAATACCTGAGATGTTATTTACCAGTGAAGAAAACCCAGGAGAAGCGGTTTCTGCAGTTAAAGCCCTAGCCATTGCCTCAGCAGAAGGACAACGAATTTATCAAGTGACCAAAGAAAATGTTGATGTGGTTTTGCCTGTATTGAACATAGATAGCAAAGTCAAAGATGAAATTCGTGATTCAGTCACGGTTGGGAAGGTGGCGACTGTTTCTCAGAATACGATTACTGTGGGTAGTTGGACAGGTGTGGGGTATATCATTGCTGATCCAGAAACAGGTGCGGGGGCTTATCGGATTTCGGGGGGGAGTAATGGAGGGTGGTTATCATCTTTTCTAGCTGGATTCTTGGTAGGAATTACAACTCTCCTTGTTTCACTAGGGACAAATCCATTTTTACAAGGAACGATACCTGCACTAGCAGCTTTTATACTTCTTATGGGTTTGGGTATGGATACTATTATGCAAGGGGATAGTTACGCAACGCGATTCAATTTAGCGTCAATCTTTCTAACATTACTTGATTTTGTATTGTTTATTAGTGTACTTAGCGGTCTTATAACTTTAAGTCCCGTTATAGCAATACTGCTTGCTTCCATTACCATAGTAACGATGATTTTATCTAATGCATTAGCATATATTATGCTTCCTTTAAAGAATTTTTTCGTATATCGTATTCAAAACGATGAACAGTACATTTTAGGCAGAGCTTAATAAGCGAATATTAGAAATTGAATCTGGTGGTGGAATAAACATAACAATGGATTTTTTCATTAGAATTTTTGTACTTATTATGGTTATTGTAGGTGTACTAGGTATTTTTCTCTTTGAAGAAACTAATCCTCAACTATCTTCTTATATTAGGATGGTAACCGTTGCCCTAGGCACTATTGGAATAATTATACTTAGTAAATCTAACTGGTAAAGCCCGCGTAGCCAGGTAGGTCGGGTTAGGCTTTTTGCAACGCAAAAACCGTAACCCGACAAAATTGGTGGAATGGCATATTACATGGGTTGTTATCCGATGAATTGGTAAATTGGAACATTCCGTCGGGTTACGCTTCGCTAACCTGACCTACCTGGCTAAAAATTCATTTTATGCTGGTTTTTAAAGTACGATTTTTTACTCTTAATTTACATTAATTAGCCAGGTAGGTCGGGTTAGATTTTTTGCAACGCAAAAACCGTAACCCGACAAAATTGGAGGAATGGCATATTACATGGGTTGTTATCCGATGAATTGGTAAAGATGAATTGGTAAATTGGAACATTCCGTCGGGTTACGCTTCGCTAACCCGACCTACCTGGCTTGAACAAAATCTACAAACGATGACCGCTATATTAACTCAATATAGCGCATCAGATAGTAGAACACGTCGAGCTGATGATGTTTCACACATGAAATAT
>JADGDF010000189.1 GCA_016745055.1 Thiotrichaceae bacterium
TATTGATTTATATGATGAAATAATTGGAGTATGTGCCGGACTATGGAACTTTTATCTAGCTAATTGATTGATTTTTAACGGGATACAACTCTAATGTATAAAACTTTAGTTTAAAAAATAAATTTTTTTGATGCTTGTTTGTTTTAAGTATTTGTTTAAAGATTTAATTACTCTAAATTGAATGATAACGAGACAACTTGCCCATAACGCATAACATTCAATGAAATTTGTTTAGCTGTTGCAAATTGTTGAATGGCAGAAATGCCTTTCAGTGGAGAGTTCAATTCAATACCATTGATACTAGTAATTATATCATTAGGTTGCAAGCGGAATTTACCCAATAATTTTGGATCTTTACCAGCATTAATACGATAACCGACAAATTGTCCATCTTTGCTAACTGGAGCAATTTTGGCTAAATTCAATAAACTTTCTGGGTTAGTTTTCAATTGTTGCTGATAATTAGTCAGTAATGCTTCAGGCGTTGCTCCTTTTGTTGCTACAGATGTTACGTCATGATGAATGATATCATTAGGCGCTCTTTCCCCAACCAGTGCTAAACTTTCGCGCCGACCATGGCGAAGTAAAACGATATAACTAGGGTAAATTGCTTCCAATTTCACCCCAGGCTGAACGAATTCTCCAACTTTACACAACATATTGTTAGGGTTACATTGTACCTGTTGGTTATTTGTGCGTACAATCATGGCAAATGATTCGCCTGATTTTGAACTGTAGTAAATACCACGTAAAGTTAAATCAAGTTTGGTTTCTGGCAATGGCTCATTGGCAGCACGAGTTGAAGTATTTGATTCAACAATTTGCTTCCCAAATAAGTGGGCCTGCAATAAAGGCGATAGGTCAAGTTTATATGCTGCACTGGTTGTTTGGGCTATGTAAGCTGTTTGATTAGGAGCTACTTTAGAAGCGGTTTGCCCGTCTAAAAGCAGAAACGTTATTTGGTAGCTGACAATGCTTGCCAATAATAAATTGATTATTAAACGGGTAAAAGCAATAACTGGCGTTTGCATTTTTAACATGTTTCAGATTATTTGGGAATAGCAACAGTTATTAACTGAAGTGACGTAAACTAACGTTCTTTCCTTTACTTAGGAGGAAAAAGAATGGAAACTTTCCTTTCTTGATGTAAAGATAACCTCTTATTTATTCAACATATTATTTAAGCTACGTTTTTTCCTTTACGATAACCGTGAGAAAAATAGGCATCATAAAGTTTAGAATCATCCCCTTGTTTGTCTAAAGCCTGACCAACTAAAATAATGGCTGTACGTGTAATTTTTGCTTGTTTCACTTTCTCTGTAATATTGAACAACGTACCAATGATTACTTGTTGATCTTGCCAAGAAGCGTGATAAACAACGGCAATTGGACAATTATTTCCATAATAGGGAATAAGTTGCTGCGAAATTTTAGCAATTTGTTGAATCGAAAGAAATAAGCATAAAGTTGAACGAGTTGCGGCCAATTGTTCTAAATTTTGTTCATCAGGTACAGGCGTTCTACCTGCAATACGGCTTAAAATAATGGTCTGCGCAATATTGGGTGCAGTGAGTTCGGCATTTATCGCAGCTGCAGCTGCTTGAAATGAACTAATTCCTGGGATAACTGAATATTCAATCCCTAGCTTATCCAAAGCACGCATTTGTTCTGCAATGGCACCAAAAATTGTAGGTTCGCCTGTGTGCAAACGAATTACGTCCGTATTTGTTTGTTGACAAGCACTCACAACTTCAAGAATATCGTCTAAAGACATTTCTGCTGAATCGTAAGTGTGACAACTTGTAGGTAGGGCTTCTAAAATAACGGGGCTGATAAGTGAACCAGCATAGATACAGCATTGTGCTTTGGTTAAGATACGTTGAGCTTTAAGTGTCAATAATTCAGGGTCACCTGGCCCTGCGCCTACAAAAATAACTTTCATGATTTTTTTTAATGTTGAGTGGGTTTAATTTTATTGTTTTTATCTTCTTCAGCTTCATCGTCTTCTTCAAATTCATAGGCTTCAAAAACTTCAAGTTCTCCATATTCATCTAAGTCTTCATCAAACTCAGGTTCTTCAGCCTCTTGTTCTATCCAAGACCACACTTCTCCCATAATATCTTCAAACATCTGTTCGATTTCAGGAAAATCTTCTTTTTCTCCCCAATTAATGTATCCATCAGAACCCAACCATAGTAATCTTATTTCTGTTAATGTTACAGGTGCGATGGCTTGTTGGCATACATCAATAATTACATCGCGATGCAAAGTACTGAGTGCTTCATCATCATTTTGTACATAATTCACAAATACTTCCCACACAGTATCAAAAGGTGGGTGAATAATATCTTGAAGATTTTTAAGTGGTAATTCTCTTAAAGTTTCAATAATTTCACTGACGAGATCAATATATTTTTCTTGAATCAGTAGTCTGGCTTTTTCTTCAAACATAATTTTTTCCTACTGAAGTTATACTCTAAAAATGAAAAAATCAGTGAATTACAAATATTTTTACATAACAGTTTAATTTTATAAATATTATTTTAGTATTAATTAGTTATTATAGTTAATGATACTTTATGATGATAATGACTTTCTTACGCGCTTGCAATGTTTTAGGATACTTTTTCATTCTCGAATAAGGTGGGATGGGTTGATTTCATCATTTTAATCATGTCAACAATTTCATCCATCCAGATATCACTTTAACTTTTAAATAGTAAATTTTACTGGTTTAATTTCTCATAGCTGAATTTTTCGGCGTGACATTGCCACTATAATACTCAGAATAGATAGTTTGTAAATCAGACAAAAAAGTCTTTAAACTGGGTTGAAACTACTATAAATATCCGTGATTTGTCAACAAGGATAATGGAAAACTCATGCCATTTTTCCCACATCATAACTTTCCATTTTTACTGCCAGTTTTTGCCACACAAGTGATTGCAATACCTGAATATGTTTGTGAATTTCACCTGATTGCACATATTTGAGTTGTTTTGCTTTGCGTTTCATTCCATGATATGGCAAAAGGGCAGCTAAAGCATCTTGCTGATATTTTCTAATGGGTGTTAATACGTTTTGTCGGCGGGTGTAAAAAGCATCTTCGCCTGCTTCACAGATTTTATCAAGCACATTAAAGTGCCGACAAGCGAGTGGACGCATGGGATGGATAGCACAAACATTTGCAATTAAAAAAGGGCAAGATTCATCCTTTCTGTGCTGACGCAATTGCTGTTTTAAAAGTTCTCGTTGTCGACCTTGTATTTTTTCTATCGCATACCAGTATAACCCAACTAATTCTAACGGATAAATGGGAATAGTTAAATGCGCTTGGCAACAATGGGCACAACCTTTTGCGCATGCCAATGTTCTGCCCAACTTTTGTTCTCGTTGAACCGCTTCGTATACCCCTTTGTCCGCAATAAAATAGGATTTTAATAATGTGGGTAACCAGGATTGTTCAGTTTCATCCTTTGGAAAAGATAATAAAGTTGGTTTTCCATAAGCAGGTATGACAAATGTATTTACCATACGTTTTTCACGTTCTAATCAAACCTTAAAGCAATCAATTTACCCACACTATCAATGGCAATCAGTAAATTATCAAATACGATAGGGGTTATTTGAATATGGGAACTGCCCAGTTGATGACGTGCGACAAAATGGCCATCGTGTTGTGCCATCCAATGCAGATAGCCTTCAAAATCTCCCACAACTACGTACTCACCTGCGCTTGCAGGAGCTGTCACATTTCGATTATGTAATTGTTCTTGCTTCCATAAGGAGTTGCCATTGGCCCTGCGATCAAAGGCCCATAAATGACTTTGAGGATCAGAAATGTAAACAGCTTGACCATCAACAGCTAACTCCTTGAAAGAATAAATATCTCTTTTCCACAAAATTTCAGCATTAAAAACGTTCATTGCCAAAGTGTGGCCTTGAAATCCAGTTAAATAAAGTACTTGGTCTGCAATTTTAGGCGTGGTATCAATATCTACCATACGTTCTAATTCTGTACGTCCTGTAGGTATGGCAATCGTTTTTTCTGTGAGTAGTTTACCTGTTGCTAATTCTAACACCACAAGTTTGCCGTTATCAAAACCCGCAACCACAACTTCTCCCCCTAAAATTACAGGTGCACTGGTACCACGTAACGTTAAAATAGGTAAAGTTCTTTCATAAATCCATTTTGTGCTACCAGCTTGCGGCTCTAGTCCAAATAACTTGCCATCCACTGTGCGTACTACAATTACATTGGCAGCAATTGCAGGGGGAGACAACACTTCACTGGATACTTGAACCCGCCACAGTTCTTTGCCATCACCTTCTGATAGCGCGATGACTTCTCCATTGTGGGTGCCTACCACAATTAATCCACTGCCGATGCCTACACCACCAGAAATCGCAGAATCCGTTTCTGCTTTCCACAAGCGATTGCCATTATAAATATCCAAGGCAACAACTTGTCCGCCAGGAGAAGCAATAAATAATTTATCGCCACTGGTCACTGGCACCAATTTGATGTCAAACTGTTCATCATCATAACCACGGATGCGAGTTTTCCAGGCTGTTTCCAGGGTTAAACTGGGTGTGATTTCTACTAAGGGTGTTGGTGGATCAAGTTCATCTTTACTTTTTGAAGAAGAACAAGAAACAACAATCAACATTACTAGAAACACCCATAAAATACGCCTAAATAGCATAATCATAAGTTTTTACTATTCATAAGCCAAACGTTTGGCTTGTTCTGAGTCAGGATAGAGGGATTGTAATAACATTTTGTAGGTCATTTCCAATGTGGGGCCACCTTTTGCGGTTGCAACCCCTCTTTCAATTTGAATACCTAGCCATAAGGTTTCAGGCGTATGTTCCATCGTTTCTACATATTTTCCTAGATATTTACGAGCTTCTTGATAATTTTGAGTTTCAAACCCTAGCTGTGCGAGTTGATACATTGCAGGTAAGGTTTCGGGAACAGCTTGTAATGTTTTTTCTAGTAAACTTTTAGCTTCATCATATTGTTGGTCTTTCATGTATTGCTGTGCCAATTGAAGATTTTTTTCAACATCCATCGTTTCTGTTGCTACTTCAGGTTGAGTCGTTTGTTCTTCAATTTGAGCTGGTTGAACAGTTTCAGAGGATGAATTTTCTGCCATCTCTGTTGAGGCTATTTCAGGTTCAACCACTTCAGGTGTAATTTCTGCTACAACAGGAGCTTCTTCAGTTTGGACACTGACTTTAGTAGATGTAGTTTCTTCCGATGTTGCAACAGGTTCAGTGTTTAGAGGAGCAACCTCTTCTGTATCAGTAGAAGTTTCTTTGGTGGCTTGAACCGGTAAAACAATGTCAGTAGGTGCAGAATCAACCTCAGGTGTCACTTCAGACGTAGCTTCTTCTGAGATTGCAACGGATTCTGGTTCTGGGGTTGACGGCGTAACAATCTCGCTTGTACTGACAGGCGTTTCTTCTGTGCTAGATTCAATGATTGGTTCAGGCTGCTTAATTTCTGTTTCTGGTCTAGCCGTTGCTGTTACTTGTTCCGGTAATTTTTCTAAAGTGATTGTTGGTTGAGATACTTCTTTTGTATCTGCTCCTTCAGTAGCTTCAACTTCTTCTGTAGGTGCTTCAGCAGTTGTAACAGGTTCTACCTTGGATTGGGTTACTTGTTCTGCGACATCTGATGTTGTATTGTTTTCATCAGTCGTAGCAATTTCAGGCGTTTCCTGTATAGTTTCCGGTAATTTAGCTTTTTCCTTTGCAGCCGCTTTTTCAGTATTAAAGGCGGTTAGCTCAGGAAAGCTTGGCGGGGTGCTGATAATGAGTGAATTACCATCCTCACCAACATCATCCAGTTTCATTTGAATAAGACGACGGTGTTCAGCAGATAATACTTCTGTGTTCAATGCTGCTTTGTAAGCTTGACGGGCATTTGTTAACTTTTTTTCAGCCAGAGCAATATCGCCACGTAGTTCTTCATAAGTCCCTTTAAACTTATCTAGCTTAGGTTCTGAAAACAACAACATCTTGGCTTCAGACAATTTATTTTGAGCCAAAAACAAGCGAACTTTACGTAAACGGGCAATAGCAACAAATTCTGGCAATTGACTGTATTCAATAACCCATTGTAATTGAGCGTGGCTTGAATCAATATTGCCAGATTCTAAATCTCTACGTGCCAGGCTCAAAGATGCAAGTGTGGCATAAGGACTATTATTGTACTCAGACAATAAGGTAGTTGATGTTTCACGTATGATCTTTTCTTCATTTTTTTCAATGGCAATGACCATACGTTCGTAAATCGTTGAAGCAGCTTCAGCGCGTTGTTGGGTATAAGTATCCCAAGCACGCCAACCAAAAAGTAATGTTAAACCAATAATAATGCCTGTTAACAGAGAAGCACCATTTTCTTTCCACCACTTTTTTATCGCTTCAATTTGTTCTTGTTCAGATTCATACGCTGCCACAATATTTCCTTTTTATCTTAACGAATTTCAAATAACTTTAACAATATTTAGTTAATATTTTACTGAAGTTGATGTAGAAATACCATTAGTATGCATTTACTTACATTTAAACAATGAGAAATTATTATGAAACATGCAACTCCACAGCTTTTTTACTGTGTAAATTGTTTACACTACTTATTAAAGTACCCTGCTATAATGCTAAAGTTAAACATTAAAATTTAAGTGGTTTCAATCTATTTTTTTAGTCATGAGGTTATTGTGAAAAAACTTATTTCTACTTTGCTATTTTATTTCCTCATAACTTATTTACCTACGAGCAATGCAGAGGAAATTCAAACTTTTACCTTTGGTATTGTACCTCAACAAGCTGCGAGTAAACTTGCACGTTTGCAGTTTAAAACAGCACCCAATATACCCGAATTCGAGCATTGTTTAGCCAATGGGGAATATGATATAGTAATATTCCTATTCATTCATACCCTTAAAAATAACTTTGTTTTGAAAAAATAAAATCTATTGTTTCGATAAGTGAATCAAATTGATGGC
>JADGDF010000190.1 GCA_016745055.1 Thiotrichaceae bacterium
CTTGCGCTTCGTTACCGAAATCGTCGTAAGCATTTTGCTCTACGGTTTAACCTTATTGCTGCTATATATAATAAACTAATTATTTAAGCTTGTTAACAACTTATTTCGCAAGAGGTCTAATAAAAGTATAGCCTTTACTAGTTCGACACAAAATACAGTGGAACTTTACCAAATTGATGGTACTTTCTTAACAAGTCTTCAAGGACATCAAGCAGCTATTAATGATGTAAATTTTACGTCTGTAAAAGCAAATACACCAATTCTCATAGCGACTGCCAGCAGTGACAATACGGTAAAACTTTGGAACTTGAAAGGCAAAGAAATAAAAACTTTCAAGGGACACAAAAATTATGTTTTGAGTGTTAATTTTAGCCCTGATGGACAAATAATTGCTTCGGGTAGTCGAGATGAAACTGTCAAACTTTGGAGCCTTGATGGAAAAGAAATCAAAACGTTGCACACTAGAGGAAATGTCCTTGATGTAAATTTCAGCCCCAATGGTAAAATGTTGGCTGCTGCCGTCCGCAACAAAATAATGGTGTGGAATTGGGAACTTGGTTCTTTACTGGAACAAGGTTGTAATTGGGTACATGATTATCTTAAAAACAGCCTTACTGTCAACGAAGAATACAGATACATTTGTGAAGGTATTGACAATCCCAAAACAAAGGAAGAATTAAAAGACTCAATATGTCACAATAGTTCTGCCTTAGTTGATATATCTGATGCACAAGAAAATTTGATTAATCATTACGTAAATTTAGCTAAATTACACCTACAGCCCTTGGAAAGTAAAGCATCAAAGGGTGATACACAAACTGTAATTCAACTTTTTCAGCAAGCTTTGGAAATTAGTAAGAAGCGAAATGAGAACAATCCTGATACTGAAGCTGAAGTTTTACGTGGCTTGGGAATATTATATTTACGCACTAAACAATTGCAAAGTGCTAAAGATTCCTTTAAAGCTTTGTTTAAAATAGATAGGCATTCCGACGTTGCAGCTTATATTTTGGGATACATTGCTGAACTAGAGAATAATTTAGACAATGCGTTGTTTTGGTATAAAAAAGTGAATGGTGGCGATGGCTATCTGCCCGCTCAAACACAAATTGCTACTATTTTGGTTCAGCAAGGAGAGTTAGATAGTGCCCTTAAACACCTACATACAATATCAGTAGCTAAAAGAAGAGATAAGCTGAAGATGATTCAGTTTGAAGCTGAATTGCTTATCAACAAAAGGCACTACGTTGAAGCAATAGCACTTTATGATCGCATACTTTCTATCCATTACGATAGTACTGATTTGTTATTGAAATGAGCCCTTTTGGCAAAAAGAATGAATCGCTTTGATTTATTTGAGAGAGATTTGCTGCGCATATTGGAATTAGAACCCAAAAATATCCAAACGCTTAATGTCTTGAGTTACTATCTCGCAGATCGTACTAACCGTTATCAAGAAGCCTATGACTTGGTTCAGAAAGCCTTTAGTGCATTGAATCAACGAGAATTAGGATCTCCTTCTGATACCTTCCATAACATAGGATTATTATTTTACCGTATAGGTAAATATCCAGAAGCTGTTGAGTATCTACGCAGGGCAAATGAATGGAAAAAAACAAAACCAAATTTCGATATAAAAAATGTGAGAGATGTTCGGCATATCTTTGCCCAAAGTGGTTTTAGTAAAATTGATTTTACTGAAAGTGACAAAGAAATTAATGAAAAAGTAATTGTACACTTAGGTGAAGCTTTATTGGCAAGTGGCGATAAAGAAGTGGCTAAAAAAGAATGGAAAGAATTACTAAAAAACTTTCCTGAAAGTGAACAAACCAACACTATCCGTTTTTATTTAGGATAAATTGCGGAATCTGAAAATTTAGAGGAAGCAGTGTCTTGGTATGAAAAAGTTAATCAAGGATCAAACCATTTAAATGCTCAGATACGGCTTGCCGTAATTTTAGATTATCAAGGACAGTTAGACAAAGCTATTGAACATCTACATAACGTTTCAGTAGATAATAATGAAGATAAACTTAGTTTAGCGCAAGTTGAAGTTGAGCTACTGATTGAACATAAACGCTATGATGAAGTAATGATTGTCTACAATCAAGCACTCAAAGCAAACTCCAATAATATTAATTTATTGTTTTCTCGTGCTATATTGGCAGACCAAATGGGTAATCTAAAACAATTTGAACAAGATTTACGCCATATATTGGAAATAAATCCATAACATGTGGATGCACTCAATGCTTTAGGTTATGGACTTGCTGAACACACCAATCGTTACCAAGAAGCTCACGATTTGCTTAAACAAGCTTTAGATTTTCAACCTGAAAATTATTATGTCTTAGGTAGCTATGGCAGGGTGTTGTACAAAATGGGTAACTATACAGAATCCATTGAATATTTCCAGAAAGCCCAAGCTAAACAAGATGCTTCAATATCTCCTGAAGCTGTCGTAGAAGTCGCAGCACATTTAGGCGAAGTTCTATGGGTAAATGGCGATAAAGAAGCTGCTAAAACAGTATGGGAAAAAGCCCGCAAAGACTTTCCTGAAAATGAGAAACTGCGTGAGGTGGTACAACGTTTTATGCCCTAAACCATGAAGGGAGGGCAAGTGTATTTTTGCTCACTAAACTGATTTTATTATGGAAAGCTATTATGGGCAATCGTCCCCACGAAAAAACTTGCCCTGACTTCCCCACAGACACCTTTGGCGCAATTGAACTCGCTGCTGAAGCCCTTAAACTCCTCAAAGATGGCAAAATAGAACAAGCCAAAACAAAATTCAAACAAGCCAGAGAGTGGGATGATAAAATGGTGGGGGGGGATGAGGGGTTATGATTTTACAAAAGTTTACAATATGCTAATTTACTTTGATAATTGTTGCTTTAATCGTCCTTTTGATAATCAACCCTCTGAAATTATTAGGTTAGAAACACAAGCAATTTTATCTATTCAACAAATCATACTGAAAAAACAAATAGATTTAGCTTGGTCATTTATATTGGATTTTGAAAACAATGCGAATCCTCACATAAATCGTAGAGAAGCCATTACAGAATGGAAAAAAATAGCCGCAATTCATATTTCTGCATTAGAAACTATCAGAAAATGTGCAAATAACTTAACTGTTGACTTTGGTATAAAATCAAAAGATGCATTACATCTTGCTTGCAGTATTGAGGCAAACTGTCATTATCTACTCACAACAGACAAACAATTTTTAAAGCATGCTAAAAACATTAAGTCAATTAGTGTACTAAATCCAATAGATTTTTATAAGGAATGGTCATGAAAAACGACACACTAATATTACAAGAAGGTATGAAAGCATTGCGCGATAAACTTGGACTCATTGAAGCTGAAAAATTTATCACACTGATACGTCGAGAACCTTTCGATTACACTGAATGGCAACAAATATTGTGGGCTGATAAAACAGTAGACGAACTGTTTGAAGCAGCAAAACAGTGAACTTAAATCATACTATGGTCAACCGCAATTTCAGTCATAAAGAATGATACATGGGCAGCCGTCCGCATGAAAAAACCTGCCCTGGCCTCCCCAAAGACACCCTAGGCGCAATCGAACTCACTGCCGAAGCCCGTGAACTGCTTAAAAATGGCAAAACCGAATAAGCCAGAGAATGGGATGATAGAATGGTGTGAGGGAATGAGGGATTATAAAACAAGACCTGGCAGGTTTTAAAAACCTGCCAGGTCTTGGGTTAGTTTAATATTAAGTCAGCTCCCTCAACCTTAGTTGGAACAAAAATATGTCAAAGGTAGTTCCCTTAATTGATGGAGAATATTATCACATCTACAACCGTGGTAATAACGGAGAAAATCTATTTATTGAAGAAGCTAATTATCTGTATTTCTTCAAACTTTATATCCGTTATATTTACCCTATTGCATATACCTACGCATATTGTTTCCGAAGTCTCGCAGAGTTTTCGTGACGCTCACGGGACGTCCTATCCCTTAACGCTACTCAAATCTAGCGAGACGCTAGTTTGATTGCCCCGACCCGTCCGGTCTCCATACGGGCGACTCCGTACTCCGTTTCACTCCGCCTTCCATCACCCAAGTCCTCCATGACTTGACGTTGGGATTGTCCAAAAATCCCGAAAAACGCACAGAAGGACTATCGCCCTCCTGTCCTGTTTTCCCGTATTTTTGGACCACAGTTCACAGCGGATTACTCGACACCTGCTTTGCCTCTCTATGTTTCGCAGCAATTGTGTAGTTATCTTTTACAAACACTGACTTCATAAGTATTTTAAAGTTTATAAAAAAAGTTTATAAAAGATGAGCATTTGTGTGAAAAATTGCACCAAACTTCGCTATAATATTAGTATTAATATACAGTCAACTATCAGATGTCTCAAGAAGTTGAAAGGCATTATAAATAGCAATCAAGATTTCCATTATCTGTGAATACACGTTACTACTGTGAAACCTCGCACCATTTTTGCCAACGTGTTCGGTAATGTTGTTCTAAATGTTGGGTAAACAATACACTTTTCATGAGAGGAGAAGCTTGCATTTTTTGACGCAACATTCTTCTCAAATTAGCTAATATTTGCAAATCTTGGCTGAGTTCAAGACAACGGTTTAAATAAGCACTGTCCGAACCAGTGATAAATTGAGTTAAACCCACAGCAGATAAAAGACTTAACCCAACACGCGATACATGACTTTTTCCTACCAATGTGATGACAGGTATCCCCATCCATAAGGCTTCACAGGTTGTTGTTGCACCATTGTAAGGAAAAGTATCTAAACCAATATCGACTTGATGATACATTTTTAGGTGGTCATCAATGGTTTCTAAATGTCCTACCAATATTAAACGTTTAGTTTCAATCCCTAATGTTTGAAACTTTGAAATTAATTGCTCTTTCAGCGTTTCATCTTGCAAACTGCCATTTTTTAATAACAATTTTGACAATGGGCATCGTTTTAGCAATTTCGCCCAAAGTTCAATCAATTCTGGCGTAAATTTACTGTAATTATTAAATGAGCCAAATGTAAGGTAATGATTTTTTAGAGCGGGAAGTTCACTAACCGCTAGCGTAGAAGTTGGAGGAGTGTAGCAAAAATAACTATTTGGCATGTGTAAACAAGTTTCTGTACTGGTTTCAAGTGGTAACACACTTTCAACATAACTATCTACAATACGATAATCAATAGCTGTCACGCCTGTTGTGTCAGGATAACCCAAATAGGACATTTGCACTGGCGCAGGTTTTTTAGCAAACCCTCGCAATCGGTTGCCTGCCGTATGCCCAGATAAATCAATTAAAATATCAATGTTGTCAGCTTGAATTTGGGTTGCCAAGGCATCATCAGATAATCTAGCACATGGATACCAATGATCAGCATATTGTTGCAAACGTCGAGTATCTTCATCTTCATTGGTATTATTGTAATAACAGTAAATTTCAAATTGCGAATGATCATGATGTGCTAAAATAGATTCAATGAAAGAGGCAACTGAATGTCGTCGAAAATCTGCTGAAACATACCCAATTTTTAAGCGTTTATTGGGATCACGTAAATGCTGGTGCTCTAGCTGTTTATCAGCAAAAGGCAAACAAAATTGTTGATTAAATAATTGTGCTTGTGCAAAAATGGCAACAGCATTATCATCAGCCAAATAATGCATGGCTAGTAACAAACTGTTATGTGCATCGTAGTGATGCGGCTGTAAAATTAATGTTTTTTGGTAATAGCTGATCGCAACTTCTATTTGCCCCAGTTGTAACCAAGTTTTGGCCAAGTTGTAACAACAATCTGCATGTTGTGGTTGTAATTGAAATGCGGTTTGAAACTGCTCCAATGCCAAACTTAGTTGATTTTTGCGCATGAAGGCAATGCCCAAATTATAATGCAACATTGCATTATTTGAGTCCAAAGCCAGTGCCTTTTGATAATAATCAATGGCTGATTCATATTGGCCTTGTTGAGCCAGTGCCGCCGCTAAGTTACTAAGTGAAGAAATATTTTCAGGGTTTAATTTAATCGCCTGTTGAAAATAATTCAACGCTTCCTGATATATTCCCTGCTGCTGTAATATAATAGCCAAATTGGTACAAGCATCAAAAAAATGCGGCCGTACAGATAATGCCCGTTTATAATGTACAATAGCATGTTGTATCTGAGCTTGCTGTTGATATAATTTGGCTAATTCATAGTGGATATTGAAATTATTTGGCTGTAAATGAATTGCCTGTTGGTAAGCTTCAATGGCTTGTGCAAATTCATTTTTGGCTTTATAAGCGTGTCCTAAATTAATATAAAATGTAACCTCTTGAGCATCAATCTCAATAGCCTGTTTTATTAAGGCAATAGCTTTATCATACTGTTGAGTTTGAGCTGCCAATACTCCCAATAAATGCAAAATACCACTATCATTGGGTTGTAATTTTAAAATTTGTTGGTACTGTTGTTCTGCTTGAGCTAGTTCTCCTGCCTGATGTAATTCTACCGCTTGTTGAATTAACTGTGGTAAACGCTTTTTTTTCTTAGTATTAACTTTTTGTTTTTTAGCCATGTGTACTTTTATTTCAAATAATTTGGGATAAAATTATACTAAAAAACACTTTTTTAAATTATGCTTTTTTGTTAGCCTTTAAAAAAAACAGAAAATTAAGGTTCCGCAATGAAAACAAACTTATTAAACCCAAAAAACTTTATAATTCACGTTACACACTCAATAGAATTTTGTAGATTTTGTAACTGATGTTACGCAGGTCAACTGGAAAGCAATAACTTACGAGACAAGAAATCTTTGTAAGCTATTTATTTTTATGGTAATAACCGTTTTTGCTTGGATGGCGAACGGTTAATGGCTGTGAGTGGTTTGTATGGATAAGAAGGTACGATTTATTACACATAGGACTTACGCAATCCAAGTAAAAAAGTGAGGAAAAGCGACTATATTATGTTGAATGAAACAGCCCCCTCGACAAAAACCATAGCGGTCAAAGCCAAG
>JADGDF010000191.1 GCA_016745055.1 Thiotrichaceae bacterium
CTAACGGTGGCTTTTGACATAAATTTTCCAAAATATGTTGAGCGTAAATTAAGGTTAAAGTGGTAAATTCCATACCATAATGTACACTTATTTATTATATTCATACTATATACATGCATTATGATATTTATTAAAAATCGCTGTCAATAAAAATTAATTAATGTATAAATAATAATTAACTAAACCCCTCAGCTAAGCTGGGGGAGAGTCCAATGATTTTGACCTTTCATAGGGTCGTAGAGACATTCTAAGCATGTCGTGTTTATAGCTACGTGCGAGACAGGGAGAGTCAAAGCCATTCTTAAGTTCAAAATAATCAATTCAGCATCCCAACTGCTTTATCTAAATCAACGGCCACTGGTCGAGAAACACCAGCTTCTTGCATAGTAACACCCACCAATTGTTCAGCAATTTCCATGGTAATTTTGTTGTGGCTGATAAAAATAAATTGCACATTGCCAGACATACTTTTTACCAATGCGCTAAACCGCCCGACATTGGTATCGTCCAAAGGGGCATCCACTTCATCTAACATACAAAAAGGCGCAGGATTTAATTCAAAAATCGCAAAAACTAGCGCAATCGCAGTTAATGCTTTTTCTCCCCCAGAAAGTAAATGAATGGTACTGTTTCGTTTACCCGGTGGTCTAGCAATAATTGCCACGCCAGATTTGAGCAAATCATCCCCTACGAGTTCCAAATGCGCTTGTCCACCGCCGAATAAACGAGGAAACATAGCGACGAGACTGCCATTGACGCTGTCCAATGTTTCTTGAAAACGAACTTTGGTTTCTCGATCAATGGTTTTAATCGCATTTTCCAAAGTTTTCAAGGCTTTATTTAAATCTTCCGCTTGCTCATCAAAGTATTTTTTGCGTTCGGCCTGTTCTTCATATTCACTTAAAGCTGCCAAATTCACTGCCCCTAATTTTTCCAACTTTCTGGCCACAGCCTCAATTTGCGCCACCCAACTTTCTTCATCCGCATAATCCGGTAATTCAGCCAGCAAAGCCACTGGACTTAAGTCTATTTTTTCCAACTGTTCTTCAATGGTTTGCCGGCGTACTTTATCCGTTTGCGCTGCCATTTTTAACTTTTCCAATTCACCCCGCAAGCTACTGGCTTTTTCTTCTAATCCCCGTCTTTCTTCTTCGTAACTTGTCAAAGAGGATTCCAAGTGTTCAACGGTTTGTTTAGATTGCAATAAAGTTTCTTCGGTTTGTGTTTTTCGAGAAGTATGTTCTTCAAGTTCAGTTTGGGCAGTTTCCAACGGTTCGATATGTTCGTCAAGCACTACTTGCAAATCATGACGTTGTTCTGCCAATTGTTCAACACGGGTTTGCAAACGGGTGATGCCTTGCTGTAAACGAGTTGCGTCAGTTTTTAAGGACTGTAAACTGATTTCAATCTGATGAAAATTATGCCGCGCTTCTTGCCAAGCATAACGAGCTTTTTCAACTTTTTCTTGATGTACACCACGTTGCTGACTTAAATTATCCCTTTCTTCCGATAAGATTTCGATGTGTTCCAAAGTAGCATGTAAACTATGACGTGTTTCTTCAATTGATTGTGAATCTTCTTCAATACTTTGGGTTAGTTCAGCTTTTTCTTCTGCAATTCGTTGTATTTGGGTTTTGATATGCTCTAATCGCGCTTGTTTACCCCCATGTTGTGACTGCAACTCAGAGTGGGCTTGTTGCAATTGACTGAGCTGTTGATGGGCTTGATCCCGTGATAATTCCTGGTCATGCAAGCGTAAACGTTTTTGTTCCAAATTTTGGGTCAAAGTTTTGGTGGATTGTTCCAATTCAGCCAGTTTTTCGGCCAAGGCTTTGATTTCTTGCTCACGGGCAATGATACCTGATTCCTCATCAACTAAACCTTGCTGACTGCGTAGCCAATGATTGCCTAACCAAACACCCTCGGGTGTAATAACCGATTCGTGTGAAAGTAACTGCTCACGGACTTTATAAGCGTTGGCCAAAGTATCAACCGTGTAAATACCTGCTAATAAACTATCGACGGGAAAAGGAGAGCTGACTTTACTTAATAAAGGTGTCAACTGTTGATTAGTCAAGGTTTGAGTTGGACGTTTAGCCTGTTTTTCCAACATTACCACATGACCTTGGGGTGGTTGGGCTAAAGCAGTTTCCAAATTGGCCAAATCGTCAATACATAAAGCCTGCAACGCATGATTTAAAACCACTTCAAGCGATTTTTCCCAACCGGTTTCCACCGTTAAAAATTCAGCCAACCGTGGTGCATCGTTCAGAGTATTTACCTGTAACCAGGCATTTAAATCAATATTACTCTTACCTAATGCATTTTCCTGTAAAGCTTCCAGAGAGGCAAGACGTCCACTAAGCTGATGTACTTGTGTTTGTTGCATTTGTAAACGAGAAGCCATTGGCTGAATTTCTTCCCGCAATTGCACCACACTGTCCTGGTATTCATCATAAGTCGTTTGTGCCGTTTCCAAATCTGCCTTAGCTTCAGATAAATCTAATTCCAAAACATCAAGTTCTTTTTCCAGCATGCCTACATCAAGCTTGCTACCTTCTTCTTGCTGACGCTGCAATTTTTGCTGACTTTGCTGAAGTCGTTGCTCCAAATTTTGTAGATTAGCCCTTTCAACCTGCGCTCGTTGAGCGGGTTCAGCCGCACGTTGATTAAAAGCTTCCCAAGTTGCTTGCCAATCTTGTAACTGCGTTTCTGCAGTTTGTAAATCTTGTTCTGCCTGGCCTTCGACTTCCGCTAAAGTTTCAAAGGTTATTTCAGACGTTTGAATTTCTTCAGCCAATTCTACTGCTTGTTGTTGGTCAATTTGTAATTGTGCTTGAGTTTCCTGATGCGTTTCTTCTAATTGTTGCAAATCCCATTGCGTTTGCTCGTGGCGTTCCTGAATATGGGTAATGGTTTGTGTTAAACGCGTGATCTCACTTTCAACTTGATAAAAACTTTGTTGTGCGTCTTCCAATGCTTTTTGCGCATCCGTACGTACCTGACGTTGATCTTGGTGCGTATTCTCCAAATTATGTAAAGCCAACAAATCAGTTTCTAAAATTTTAGCCTGATCATCAATTTGTTGCTGTTGTGTTTGAATGGCTGTATCTAGCCCATACCATTGCAACCCTTGTAGTTGAGCATTTAATAAATATTCTGACTTTTTGAGTTCTTGATATGTTTCTGCTTGTTTAGCCTGTTTTTTTAATTTTTCGACTTGTTTATTCAACTCCAAACGCACACTGTCCAATTTTTCTAAATTTTCTAGGGTTTGTTTCATACGTTGTGTCGTTTCTTTACGCCGTTCTTTATATTTGGAAATGCCTGCTGCTTCTTCCAAAAAAACGCGCAAATCATCTGGCTTGGCTTCAATCAAACGCGAAATCATGCCTTGTTCAATAATCGCGTAACTTCTTGGCCCAAGTCCTGTGCCTAAAAACAAGTCAGTAATATCTTTGCGGCGGCAACGTACGCCATTCATAAAGTAATGAGATTGACCGTCTCGCGTCAGTTGGCGTTTAATCGCAATTTCGGAATCAGGGGGATATTGAGGCAAGTTAACATGCTCAAAAATGAGTTCAATGGATGCAGATTCGGCGGGACGACGTGAACCTGAACCATTAAAAATGACATCCAGCATGGCTGCGCCACGTAAATGCTTTGCAGAACTTTCGCCCATCACCCAACGGACGGCATCAATCACATTGGATTTACCACATCCATTAGGTCCAACAACGCCCACTAAATTGCTTGGAAAAGAAATAATAGTTGAATCGACAAAGGATTTAAAACCTGCCAATTTAATTTTGCTTAAACGCATAAGGATGGCCAACGACTGCTTACTTTTTGGTGTTAGTGAAAAAACGACTAGGTAAAGTATAACTTAAATTGTTTTCTACCACTCATTCATTGATTTTTTGAGCTTAGACAGCATAATTTATCTTTCTACTCAAAGCACACTGCCATTAAGTTAAACAACTATTTTCAACCACTCTCTATTTTTCACCTTACTCAAGAAAGGAAAGGAAAAATTAACTTAATGATTGTGATCTAAAGAATGACAAGAAAAACAGTAAAAAGCATAGCATGTTTTATGTGTTTTAGACGCGGTATCAATAATTAATCATGACATTGCGTAAAATTAAAATAATTATTATCAACATTTTATAATGATAAACAGCTTGATCAATTGAGTGGTAAAATTAATAGCAGTGCAGTTAAAATGATAATAAGTAATACATGTTGATAACTAATTTAAAAAGGAAAGAATGATGAATGATCAAGAGCTTAAAGATTTAGTGGCCAGCTTGGCACAAGATAACAAGGCATTACATGAAGCACAACAAGAAACTGACAAACAAATAAAAGAACTGGGCAAACAAATTGGTGGCTTGGGTAATAAATTTGGTAGCTTTACGGAAGGAATGGCTTTTCCTTCGATGAAAAAACTGCTCAGAGAACACTTCAAAATGGAAACAGTGACAACCAATTTCCAAGTGAGACGCAATGATCAAAAACTTGAACTAGATGTGTTCGCCTATACGAATGGTGAACAGAATGAAGGAGTCATTGTTGAAGTTAAAAGCCATCTTAAGGAAGAACATATTGAACAACTGCTTGAACAACTTAAAAAAATTAAAATATTATTACCAGAACATGCTTCAAAAAAGCTGTATGGCATTTTAGCAAGCGTGAATATTTCCGATGAAATTAAGCAAAAGGTATTGAAAACAGGCTTATACCTTGCAGCTATCCATGATGAACATTTTACTTTGCAAATACCTCAGACATTTCGCGCGACCGTATTTTAGCGTAAATTTTGAATGGTTGTGACTACAGTTATGATTTTACAGGTGCAATCCTTCAAGCAACCTAAACTCATGTTACAATAATAAAAGCTTTCTGTCGGTATTTATTTAGCAATATGCTTTCTCGTCACCGATATAGGAAAAATAAATAGAAGTAAGGAATATTCATGAAAATTAATGTTTACGATTTAAAAAATCTTTCTCAAGCAGAAATTGATAAAATTTTGCGCCGTTCAGAAACGGATATTGAAAATTTTCAAACGACGGTCCGGCCAATTATTCAAGCGGTTGTAGAAAAAGGTGATCAAGCCTTGCTTGAGTATAATGAAAAATTTGATCGTGCGCAAATGGTGGCAACACAACTTAAAGCCACTGAAGCTGAGTTTGAGCAAGCTAAACGTAATTTAGAACCAGAAATTAAAGAAGTTATTGAGATTTCTGCTAAAAATATTAAAAAATTTCATCACGCCCAAATGCCAGAAGAAATGTGGTTTACTCAAATTGATAACGGTATTATGGCAGGAGAAAAAATTACGCCAATCACTTCTGTCGGACTGTATGTGCCGCGTGGTAAAGGATCATTTCCTTCTGTGATGTTGATGCTAGCAATACCAGCCGTCATTGCCAATGTGCCTAAAGTGATGGTATGTACGCCACCTAAACCTGATGGTACGGTGGATGATGCCTCTTTATTTGCTGCAGAAGTATGTGGTATTAAGGATGTCTATAAAGTGGGTGGAGCGCATGCGATTGCTGCGATGGCTTATGGTACTAACTCCATCCCCAAAGTGGCTAAAGTCATTGGGCCTGGTAATAGTTATGTCTCTGCTGCAAAACGCTTGCTATATGGGCGTTTGGATGTAGGAACGCCAGCAGGGCCAAGCGAATCTATTATTTTGTGTGACGAAACGGTAAATCCGCAAATTGCAGCCTTGGATTTATTGATTGAGGCTGAACACGGCCCAGATTCAACCGCATTATTAGTCACGCATTCTAAAGAAGTCGCTGCCCAAGTAGAAGCTTTATTACCTGATTTAATCAACGATTTACCAGAAGAACGTAAACAGTTTTGCCAAACTGTATTATCCAATTATGGTGGTATTGTCGTCACAACGGATTTAGAGGCATCCATACAGTTTGTCAACGATTTTGCGCCTGAACATCTGGAAGTGTTGGTCAAAGAACCAATGGCTGTAGCTAATAAAATCGTCAATGCAGGTGAAATGTTATTGGGCAATTATGCGCCGATTACCATTGGCAACTTTTCATTAGGTGTGAATGCGATTTTACCAACGGGTGGATTTGCAAAAACCTTTTCTTGCGTCACAGTGCATGACTTTCTCAAACGCACGTCAATTGGTTATGTAACTAAAGAAGGCTACGATAATATTAGTGATGTAGCTAGACAGTTTGCCGAATATGAAGGCTTTCCTTCTCATGCAAATGCGATTAAAAAACGTGCAGGTTTATTGGATTAAGGTTTTAATTTGGCAGGGTATTAAGGCTCTGCCAGTTTTTTATTGTTGTCCAAAAATGTTTGTAAGAAAAAGATAATTCTCCTGCTATTAAAAAAGTCCAAGAGGATGCCAATCTTGTAGAATTCACTCTATAGGTTGCTCGTTTATTTTCATCATCCGCTGCGAGGCATGGAAGCCGAGTAGTCCGCGACTAGGTGTGCGCACAAAAATGGTATAAAACAGAACGTAAGGGCGATAGTCCTTGGGTGCGTTTTTTGCTATATTTGAGCATCACCCCAGCGTCAAGTCATGGTGGAGTAGGCTAACGGAGTACGCAGTTGCCGTATTGAGACCAGACGTGTCGGGGCAACTTACTAGCGTCTCGCTGACGTGAGTCGCTCTTAGGGATAGGACGTCCCGTGAGCGGCACGAAATCTCTGCTGAGGTATTTTTCGATGGAATACAAGCTATAACTCAACGAATAAATCATCACCAACGCTATGAGAACCATCATGTAACCAGCTAAATAGTGATCTACAGATTTCTTTTTCTACATTTGTGCTTTTTGAGTGTGGCGTTTTTTTTCCCACTGTAATGAATTCTTTGTCGCCTCTTTGGCCTTTCAATCTTTTGTTCTGTCGCATCAACAACTATACACTCATGTTCACCAACTGATAAACTAAATTTACCACTTCTCATTAGCTTGTTTTCTATCTTTTGGATTGTCCT
>JADGDF010000316.1 GCA_016745055.1 Thiotrichaceae bacterium
AACACTGGCAGTTGCTGTACTTGCAGCACTTTCCATAGGCACGAAGGTTCAAGCATCGCTTTTAAATGATACAGCAACTCTTAGCAACATGAACTCTTCTGAGGGTTGCTATTATGCAACAGAAATGTTTGGTTCAACCGCAAGTTCCTTTACTTTGCCTGATGGTACAACAGCCAAGGCAATTTATACGGTAGATGGTACAGTTGATATTGCCTTTCAAATGATTTTCAAGTTGGATAATGGGGCTAAATTTACCAGTACACCAACGTTAGCTGTTGCTGAAAATTCGGGTAATAGTTTCAGTACTAAAGTAGAAATAGCCAATGCAGCTGCTAATGAGTATAGTTGGGCAGCAGGGCATGCTTATAACATGTTTAGTGCGCTTTTTACTGCTGCCAACTCTTTTAATGGAACAGATGGCACTACTGCGAATGCTACTTTATTTGATGACATTCAGCTACAAATGAACACAACGCTTGCGACTTCAGCGGGCGGTTTTTTGGGTCTATACACTGATTTTGGTAATAATACATTTCCAATGGCAGATGGTGTTAATTCACTTCCCTATAAGATTGCTAATCTTTTTGTTGATGTAGGTGGTCAAGGTAATAATGCTTACCTTTTTGCTGGTAACGCTATGAATACAGCAAACTCTATGCGAAGTGGTGGACAATTATCAGCGGCAGGTAATACAGCTTACAATGTTATGTTGCCAGCATTTAATGCTTTTGTAGAAGCATTCGCAAATGCTCAATCTAAATCAAGAACTTTTGTTGCCGCAAATGATGCAGCATTAGCGGTATTACCAGGTAAATTAAGTAACTCAGGCACCGCTTTATCCTCAGGTACCTTATCTTCAGACAAAACCTCCATTACCTTTGCTTTAGATGCTTCTGGTGCAGTCAATGACTCCTTATCCACAGGAGATAATATTACCTTAAGCTATAATATCACTAATGCTACGGCGTTAAAAGAATCTGGGCAAAAGATCAACTTAAGTCTTGAAGGTAAGACTACCCAATTAGTAACCGTATTTAGACCAGAGACGGTTGCTGTTGCAACGGCTGAAAAAGGGGTGAAAGCCACCATCAATACCATCCAAACTGCTCAAGGGATGGCAAAGATTGCGGTTGCTAAAGGTGAAACTGAATTTAGCGGTTCTGTCACTACCTCTCCTGTAGGTGTTTACCAAAACAAACAATTGGTTAAATTGGGTACTCTGTATTTAGAAAACAATACCAAAGCGGTTGCTAAAGATTGCAGTACTCAATGGAAAGTAGGTGATATAGGGGCACAAGCAGGTATCTCTAAGAAAACCACCTTCTCCATCACCAACGGCCAGTTTGCTGCTTCAGCTACCACGCCCGGTCAGCTTTATCTTGAAACTGGTGGGGTTGCAACTGTTGATAATACAGGTGTAACTGCGACTTGGACGTTGGCAGATGATACACTGAAACTAATGGCTGCTGCCACAACGATTGGTATTTTCATACAATTGGATGGTAAGACAGCAGTAAATACTCCAGAAGATGCGCCAATGGCAACTTTAACCATTGACTATGATACTGATGGTTATCAAACCATTACCTATCCTTCTGTAGAATTGCCTAAGATCAAACGTGATGGAACCATCTGTACTGTTTACAATGTGCCAGCTACAGGTGCAGCCGATACCCTCTCCATTCGTGTCACCAATGTATCTAACACCGATGGTGTAATTACGGGTGCCTTATACGACAAAGATGGTGGAGAATT
>JADGDF010000317.1 GCA_016745055.1 Thiotrichaceae bacterium
TAAATTTTTAACAGAGATTTTGGAATGCTCAAAAGTATTGTCACTTAATATATCCGGATCATCAACGTTATGATGCTGTTCATGTGTGGTTAAACGTTTATAGCTAATTGTGCTTATCTCACAACCCATTAATTTAACTGAACACTTAAATGCTTGCATATACAAAATTAGCTGTCACAATTGATCCTAGTATTCTATTGAAACTAGAACGCTTAGGAGAATTTATTGAGTTCAAGCCCAATGAAACTATTTTCAACGCTGGCGATAAAGCTGATTATCTTTACATTAATATTAAAGGTAATATTTATTTACACTTGAAAAACCGCAAAGCTTGGATTGGACCTGGAGATATTTTAGGAGAAATTGGTTATATCCTAGATACACCTAGAACAACTTCAGCCAGTTCAGGAGATACGGGGCGGGGTGCACTGCTTGGCGTACACATAGAAAGTATTTGCTCGATGACTCTTTTGGTGAATATTCTATTTTCATTACACATTTACTGATGGGTTTAGCACCACATATCAATTTACGCTATCTATCTGTAACAACAAAACAACGTATTGATCCTACTTTAGGGGAAACACATTGCGACAGTGAACATCCATCTATTCAAAAACTCGCGGAGTATCTAAGAGGTGAGGATAATTGGGAATCTGCAATTAATGTCAGGCAGTTTGTAAGACATATTCCATATCGTTTTGGCTTTTGGAATAAAAGTGTCTCAAACTTTAGAATTAGGCTTTGGGATGTGTACAACTAAAACCAATTTACAAATTGCATTGTTAAGAGCATTAGATATTAAAGCACAATTTGCAGAATGTAAAGTTGCCGCAGAGTACTTAGTTCCTTTTTTACCTGTGGCTTATAGAGACATGATCACCAAAAATATTAAACATTATTTTACAATTGTAACCTTAGATGGAAAGCAATATCGCTGTGATGCCGCTTTTACGCGGGAAGCATTACAAATGTTAGCTAATGCTCATCCTAAATATACACATCTTATCTATGAAAGATTTCAACGTGAGCAAGAGTTTACCATTGATAAAGGTGATTCTTATAAAATCTTTGATGATCTTTCTCACGTTATGAATAAAAGACCATTTTATGATGCAGGTAATGCTGAAGCGATGAATTTGCTTTTAGACGTTTATCAAGGTTCAGTGATATTAATGCCGCATTGGGTGAATTCTACACAATGCTTACTTTCACATAATCCAAATGCAGCACGTATGAAAGCTTTGGCAGGCATCATTGCTGATTTAACTAAATTGCATCATGCTATAGAAAACAGCGAAAAAGAGGTTAATACGTAATGGAACAGTGGAACTTAACACCACCATCTGAATCTGAGTTAGGAGATCACGATGTTTTCCCACGCGGCAAACATTTGGCAGGCAAACGTATCGCTTTATTAATTACGGGCGGTATTGCGGCAATGAAAGCCCCTTTCATTGCTCGATCATTACGACAATATGGTGCTGAGGTGACGGCTTACGCTTCGCCAGAAGCCTTGCGTTATGTTACTACGGAAACATTAGAATGGAGTACCATCCATCCCGTTGTGACTGAACTCAGTCCAAATTCTGAGCATTTAAGTGATTCGAGACCTTTTGATATCTTTTTGATTGCCCCCGCAACTTATATAGTAAAATTCCTATAAACATATACCATAATATGGAGTAATGAATAATACCAAATGAATAATAGTAAAGATTTAAGAGAGCGCGTAGTGAAATTTG
>JADGDF010000318.1 GCA_016745055.1 Thiotrichaceae bacterium
TTTAGGACTTTCTCGAAGCATTCTCCACTGACAACCGCTCTTGAGTATATATAATATTGCACAGAAGATTTTATAGAGGTCTACTGTCCATGGACTGGTACGTTTGCGGGCACTTTCCACAAAAGGCTGAATTTGTTCAATAGGTTCACTCATGATACTTTGGGTCTATAGGGACAAATCTGTGTATTTACTCTTGTGTGACGAGTTAGAAACAACCGAATTCTTTCCATGTGTCTCAATATTACTGAAGAATATTTTTATAGATTTTACCGTCCTTCATGATAAACACAATATTTTTATGGGGTTCTGTGAGCAACTCAAAATTTTCTAAGGGATTGCCGTTCACAATGATAATGTCAGCATACGCTTGCTCTTTTATCACACCATTCTCTCTCACCTTTTCCTTGCCATCTTTATCCTTAATGACATCGTAGTAGGGGTCACGTTTACCAGATAATTTGAACAGTTTGTGGTTTTCACTCGTGGCCATCTTCAGAATTTCCCATGGCTCGTATCCAAATGTCTCCAGTCTCAACAGTTGGTGGTTGTGTTTTTTTGCAACCTCGGTGTCAAATATGATGTCAGTGCCAAATGCCACTTTGAGTTGATATTTCTTAGCAAGTTTATAAACTGTTTCACTTCCTTTGATCACCCGAACAAACTTTTCATAGCGAAGCTTATCCTGCTTTTTATCAAATTTATTATCTTCGCTTAGAAACGGCTGTGGAACAAGCCATATTTCCTGGCCAGGCTGTGCATTTTCATTATGTTTTGCGATTGTTTGTGCCATGGTTTCGTCCATCAACTGACCGTGTTCGATGGATTGAACGCCTGCATCTATCGCCATGTTAATCGCTTCATTTGTGTATGCATGAACCATCACATAAGTTCCCCAAGCTTTTGCGGCATCAACAGCTGCTTTCATTTCTTCCAATGAGTATTCACGAACATCCAGTGGATCATAGCTAGATTCAACACCACCGCCTACGGCAATTTTGATCTGCGATGCGCCCTGCATCAGATTTTCGCGGGCACGTTGGCGAACTGCTGGCACACCATCAGCAACCACTGCCATTCCCATACGTTCAGCGTAGCTCAGTGAACGATTTAAAGGTGCAGGCAAATCGTTCGGTGAACGATAATCTGCGTGTCCTGAGGTTTGGGAAATCATTGCACCCGACGGATAAATGCGTGGTCCAGGTAGTATACCTTTATCAATAGCACGTTTAATCCCAAAAACAGCACCAGAAGCGTCGCGAACTGTTGTGACACCATGCATTAACATATCACGGACACCCATAACAGCAATAAGGTTAATGTATCCAATCTCTGTAGTCAGCAGTTCCTGTAGCGTCGTATTTGCAAACATGACGTGATGGTGAGCATCGGACAGTCCTGGCATTAAAACTTTACTTTTGCCATCTTTACCCGCATCAATCAGTTTAGCTTCTTTTGGTCTCTCAATATTAGCTGCAATCTTGCTAATATGATTGTCTTCGATCAATACGCTCATACTATCGATCAGTTCTTCATGCTCGCCATCGAAAATTGTCACATTCTGAATCAAAATAACAGAATTGGATTCTTTTGATGGTTGAGCGTATGCATATCCAACAAAGAAAACTATAGTAACTGCTATAGCTGATGTGTAATAATATGTCATAATATATACATGACTAACCCACTTAAATTTCGCGAAAAAGTATTTGCCACCAAAGACAAGTACAATC
>JADGDF010000192.1 GCA_016745055.1 Thiotrichaceae bacterium
CTCTCGTCTCGCGTGTTTGGTTTGCGCTTAAACTTCTCCCTTAACATCAGAACGACAGGTTCTCCTGTTCTCTATTAACGCCTGTATTGTGTTCATGCTTACGAGCTTGATGTTGATCCACAAGATTTATTATAGAACTCTTAAATCATTAGTCACGAAATCTGCGTTTTTCTTTTGTTCTTCAGAAAACTTAAAAAAAGACCTGGCAGGTTTTAAAAACCTGTCAGGTCTGATTGAAAAGTTGTAGAAGTTATTAAGTCTTCGTGTCTAAGTCCGATACTCTGCATTAATTTTCACATATTCATGCGATAAATCAGATGTCCAAACAGTGGCTTGTTGATTTCCTCGACCTAAAATAATTCGCACTTTAATATCTTTATGCGCCATGACTGCTTGACCTTGAGCATCTGTATAAGCTTTGGCAACACCGCCATTTTCAACAATACAAACGTCTTCTAAGTAAATTTTAATTTTGTCAATGACTAAGTTATTAATTTCAGCGCGACCAATCGCTGCTAAAATTCTCCCCCAATTGGCATCACTGGCATAAAAAGCCGTTTTAACCAAGGGAGAATGAGCCACAGTATAAGCCACTTCCAAACATTCTTTTTCTGTGGTGCCTTCTTCCACAGAAATAGTCATAAATTTGGTAGCACCTTCAGCATCTCTAATTAACATGTGCGCTAATTCAAGGCAAACTTCTGTTATGGCTTGGCTAAATTCAGGGAAAACTGGGTGATCAATACCATTAATATGTAACTCACCTTGCCCTGTTGCAGCTAATATGCAGGAATCATTAGTCGATGTATCGCTATCTACGGTAATACGGTTAAAACTTTGATCAACCGCAGATTGTAAACAGAGCTTTAAAGTAGGTTGGGGAATTTTGACATCCGTGGCAATAAAAGCCAATAATGTTGCCATATTGGGTTTTATCATCCCCGCACCTTTGGCAATACCTGTAATCGTCACCATTTGTCCTTGAAGGGTGACTTGACGAGAAACAAACTTAGGCACCGTATCAGTCGTCATAATCGCATGGGCAGCTTTTTCCCAATGTTCTGAACTCAAATCATTCAGTGCGTTGGGAATGGCTGCTTGCACTTTATCCATCGGCAAATACTGGCCGATAACCCCTGTTGAAAAAGGCAATATTTCTTCAGGTAAACAACTTTGTTGTTCAGCAATCAATTGGCAGCAAGTATTTGCGTCTCTTAAGCCTTGTTCGCCTGTTCCTGCATTGGCGTTGCCTGAATTAATGACCAAATATTTAGAGGCTGTTTGCATTAGATGCTTACGTGCCACGAGTACAGGAGCTGCACAAAAAGCATTTTGAGTAAATACGCCTGCACACGTACTATTTTTGGCAATCGCTAGAATGGCAAGGTCTTCTTTTTCTGAAGATTTAATTTGAGCACAGGTGGTTCCCCACTGTGTACCTGCAATTGGATAAATCGTTGTTGGCTTCATAATTATAACTAACGTTTCATTGATTCAAAAAATTCTGCATTGGTTTTGGTAATTTTAAGTCGATCCACTAAAAATTCCATGGCAGCAATTTCTTCCATTGGATGGAGCAATTTACGCAAAATCCACATTTTTTGGAGTTCATCCGTGCTTACCAGTAGCTCTTCACGACGAGTGCCAGAACGATTAATATTAATTGCAGGGTAAATACGTTTTTCAGCAATTTTACGATCTAAGTGAATTTCATTATTGCCTGTACCTTTAAATTCTTCGTAAATCACGTCGTCCATCTTTGAGCCAGTATCAATTAATGCAGTGGCAATAATCGTTAAACTCCCGCCTTCTTCCACATTACGGGCTGCACCGAAAAAGCGTTTAGGTCGATGTAAAGCATGGGCATCCACCCCTCCTGTTAAAACTTTGCCAGAAGAAGGGACAACCGTATTGTAAGCTCGCGCTAAACGGGTAATTGAGTCCAACAAAATGACCACATCTTTTCTGTGTTCCACTAAGCGTTTGGCTTTTTCAATCACCATTTCAGCCACTTGGATATGGCGTGTGGCGGGTTCATCAAAGGTACTGGAAACTACTTCACCTAAGACAGAACGTGACATTTCCGTTACTTCTTCAGGCCGTTCATCAATGAGTAAAACAATGAGGTAACATTCAGGATGGTTCGCTGCAATTGATTGAGCCATGCTTTGCAGCATCATGGTTTTTCCTGACTTTGGTGGCGAAACAATCAAGCCACGTTGGCCTTTACCAATAGTTGCGGTTAAATCAATAATGCGTGGCGTTAAATCTTCAGTACTGCCATTGCCCAATTCCAATGTAAAACGTTCATTGGCAAATAAAGGCGTCAGATTTTCAAATAAAACTTTATTTTTAGCTTGTTCAGGTAACTCAAAATTAATTTCGCTGACCTTGAGTAATGCAAAATAACGTTCACCTTCTTTAGGCGGTCGAATCTTGCCAGAAACTGTATCGCCTGTACGTAAATTAAAACGACGAATCTGACTTGGGGAAACGTAAATATCGTCAGGACCTGCTAAGTACGAGCTATCTGCTGACCTTAAAAAACCAAAGCCATCTTGTAAAATTTCTAATACCCCATCGCCAAAAATATCTTCCCCTTTTTTTGCGTGGGCTTTAAGTAATGCAAAAATAATATCTTGTTTACGGGCACGTGCGATGCCTTCTAATCCTAAATTTTCAGCAAGCTTAATAATTTCGCCTGCCGTTTTTTTCTTGAGTTCAGTAAGATTCATAATGGATGATCACTAGCTAAGATAGTTTTCCTGAAAACATTCAGGTTTGAGGAATACATAATTGAATTGGGCAATGGGATATGAAAAGTAAAGATAGGGATATGGGAAGTGTGGATAATGGCTTATCCTTTCCCGGGCGCATTTTAATAGTAATAATTTCATGCTTATATTATGGTGTAAAAATTATATGAGTAATGCACTACAGCTCTTTGGCGTTAAACTCACGGCCTTGGAAAATCCACAATAGGCTAAATATTATAATAAGTTATCAAAACTATTATACAAGAATAACTTCCTCTTCCTTGCGAAGTTGCAAAAAAGAAAACACATAAATGGCTAGCTATGATGGTACAATCTTAAAAATGATGAGATATAAAGCGAGGTTGGATCTTCCATGTGTTTACAGAAATAATAACAACTAAACACACACTCGCAGAATTATACATTAATTATTTTTTTTAGCAAAATTTTTTTGTAACAATATTTAAAAAACCACATTAATATATGCATTAAAAGCACAAAAATGCCTAACCTGGCTTCTATTCTTGAATTAATTAAGAACGTCTCCTAGTATATAAACGTAACTAGATTAAATAAGGAGGAAAAGCTTTCATTCCTTCCCCTTCTTGTGAAGGAAAGGTTAGGGGTAGTTGAACATCAGCTTGTGTAACTTCAATTAAATCGCAATTTCCTATTGCAATCATTAAGTGTATTTTTTATATTGCTTACTATGGCAACTATGACAAGATCAAAACGGCGTATCGGCGAAATCTTAATTGATAAACATATTATCAGCGCTGATCAACTAAGAATTGCCCTCACAGAACAAAAACGAAATCCGGAACAACTGGGCAAGCTTTTGGTCAACCTTGGTTTTGTTTCCGAAGCTGTGATGCGGGATTTACTCAGTGAATCTTTGGGGCAAAGTAGCGTTGATTTATCCAAGGTCGTTGTTGATCATGAGGCCATCAGTCTTGTGCCAGAAGGTTTAGCCCGCCGTTATAACTTATTACCCATTAGTTTTAACCAAAGCACAAATACTCTCCTTGTTGCGGTTGCGGACATTTTCGATGTATTAGCCATTGACCAGCTCATTGCAGCCATTGGAGGTTCAATTGAAGTTGATACAGTTTTGGCCAGTGAAGCTGATATTATCCACGCAATTGACACCTGGTATGGATTTGATTTATCGCTAGATGGTATTTTGCATGAAATTGAAACGGGAGAAATTGATTATCAAAGCCTAGCAACCACGAAAGACAGCTATAGCCAACCCTTGATTCGTCTGGTTGACGCTTTACTGTCTGATGCAGTGAAACGCAATGCTTCAGATATTCACTTTGAACCTGAAAAAGGTTTTTTACGCGTTCGTTATCGTATTGATGGTGTATTACAACAAATTCGCAGTTTACATAAAAATTATTGGTCAGCGATTGCAGTGCGCCTCAAAGTGATGGCCGATTTGAATATTGCAGAAAATCGTATTCCACAAGATGGACGTATTACCTTAAATTCTTTAGGTCGTTTAATTGACTTTCGTGTTTCAGTGCAACCCTCTGTGCATGGCGAAAACATTGTGCTCCGTATTTTGGATCGCCAAAAAGGCATTGTACCGCTTGAAGAATTAGGATTATCAGAAGAAAATCTGAATGCGTTAAAACTGATGATTGCACGTCCAGAAGGCATGATTCTCGTCACTGGCCCAACAGGTAGCGGTAAAACGACGACTTTATATTCCATTTTGAACCACCTGAATACCGAAGGGGTCAATATCATGACTCTGGAAGACCCGGTGGAATATGTGTTAGCACAGGTGCGACAAACAGCAGTGAATGATGCAGTCAAACTTGATTTTGCAAACGGTATCCGTTCTATGTTGCGGCAAGATCCGGATATTATTCTCGTTGGGGAAATTCGTGATGAAGATGCGGCTGAAATGGCTTTTCGAGCAGCAATGACAGGTCACCAAGTTTACTCAACTTTACACACCAATTCAGCCATTGGCGCAATACCTCGTTTATTAGATATTGGTATTTTACCTGATATTTTAGCAGAAAATTTGATTGGCATTATGGGACAACGTTTGATTCGCGTATTATGCGATCACTGTAAACAAGCTTATAAACCAGAATATTCCCATCGACAATTATTAGATTTGCCCAAGCAGGATACGACTATTGTCTATAGTCCTTTAGGCTGTGAAAAATGTGATCATCGCGGTTACAAAGGTCGATTAGCCATTATGGAAATTATGCGCGTCACCGAAGACTTACAAGACTTGATTGCCCACAATGCAACGACTTATGATATTCGCCAACATTCATTAACAACAGGATTCAAACCGTTGGCAGAAGATGGTATTCGCCGTATTTTAGAAGGTACCAGTAGCTTAGAAGAAATTTCCAGAGTCGTTGATTTAACCAGTAAGCTTAAATAAGCATAGACCACTATTTCTTTTAAAGAAGACGCTCCATGAAAAACTTAACTGCAAACGCATTGTTTTTTCTCGTTATGTTGGGATTGTGGATACCGCAAAGTTGGGCGGTAACGATCTATTCTACGGCTGTGGATAAAAAACTGTTTGAAAGTGGGAAAAGACTATGAGAAATATACAACTAGTAGATGAAAGTTTACTTGAACAAGCTAAATTACTTGGTGGACATAACACTGAACAAGAAACTGTTAATGAAGCGCTGAAGGAATATATTCGCTGGCGGAAACGTATTAAAGCAATACAAGACTTTGGGACGATTGATTTTGCATCTGACTTTTTGGATGAAATGGATCGAAAAAGTCAGCTAAGATGATTTTTCTTGATACCTCTATATTATCAATTTCATATCGTCGAAAATACCATAAGGATATAGATAAACCTTTTTAGGTTAAGTTATTGGAAAAGATGATTGAAAATAACGGCCTTTATTTATTGCTGGAATTGTTTTGCAAGAGTTTCTTGCTGGCGTAAAAGAGGAGTCTCAGTTTCAAAAATTGCACAAATTGGGGGAATACTTTCCAATTGTTATGGCAACTAAAGAACATCACATTGAAGCGGCCAAAATAGCGAATAGTTGTCGTCGTAATGGTGTAGCAATTTCTGCAACTGATTGCCTAATTGCTGCAATAACTATTGAGAAAAATGGTAAATTATTCACTATTGACCAAGATTTTGTACGTATGGCAAATTACTGCCCAATACATTTAGTGTTTTAAATTTGAAAAGGTAAAAATCATGATAAACTTAGCTGTTTTATGCATTCTTATGTCGTGGATACCGCAAAGTTGGGCGGCGACAATTCACTCAACGGCTGCCGGTGGCGATTGACATAAGGCGGACTTGGGTTAGTGGGCAAGTGCCGACTGAGGATGATAGTGTGGTGGTTAATGGAAATGTGAGTGTCTCTGCAAAAACTATAGCAACATTAACAATTTCTAGCGGAGCCATTCTCGAAAATAGCTCTTCTCTTAGTGGCTCACTAAGAGTCAACGGTAATATTACCAATAACGGTACTATTAAAGATGGTGATGGTAAGGGGCCTTTTTGGGTAAAAATTTCTGGAGATATTACCAATAATAGAACATGGGATAACTCACATACGATCCACGATCCTCACCTTCCCCAGCGGCGAGTTCCGTATGACAGGAACACCTACCTTAGAAGAACCCAAATCTACTAGTTCCTACGACATCACCAACTACCTCACGACTCAACACCATTGGCAAGTCAGTGTGGATGGTGGTCCTTGGTCCGAAAATAGAGGGATTAATGATCCCAGTTTAATTAACTTACCAACCGTGGCCGTGCCAGAGCCTACAATTCCAACATCAAACGGAGAAGCCACCATCTCCGGCTTTGTGCGCACTCCTGATGGGCAGGGAGTTGAAGGTATTGAAGTATGTGCATCCAAAGAACAACAATGTAGTTGGACAGTCACTGACGAAAAAGGTCGATTTTCTTTTAACTCATTATCTTCAGGAAAATATATACTTTTTTGGTAGTCCCCCAGAAGTAGAGATTTAATGATATTGTAAGGTATTATTAGTAATATAACGAGAAAGCAGGTTAAAAATGCAGGTTTGTCCAACA
>JADGDF010000026.1 GCA_016745055.1 Thiotrichaceae bacterium
AGCACTGAGAGGAAGTTTATATTAACGAAAGGGAAAATGCAATGTGCAGGAATTTCATCCCCGGTTTGTGTCACGCGCGCGGGTCATGGGTAGCTTCTTGGATTTTTATCTACCAACAAATCCGTAAGTCAATCAGCTATAATCCATGAATAGACATCTTGCGAAATAAGTTATTGAAAAATAGAGTTAAATTAAGGCTCAAAGAAACAAAATGAAGCTTAAAATCTTTAAGATTCTTGCTCTTCATTACCGAAATCGTCGTCAATGTTTTGCCCTTTGCTTCAACCTGATTTCTGCTATATACAATATATTAATTATTTAACTCGTTATTTTGCAAGTGGTCTAGTTAAGGAGGGAAATTTTTTATGGGATTCAGATATTAATACAAAAGCAAGTTTTAAAAACAGGCGTTCCTTGTCAAACTGCTTTTATCAAATACGTATCAGAAAATTTGTAAAATGTCACAAACAACACTGCAAATCTAATTCTATGTTTGGTGACCGATTTGCAATATTGTTCTCTATAATTTGATGGACAAAATCAAGAATGAAATGTCCAGTTACGCTACCGTTAACTTATCTGGTTTGGGTTTAGCTAAACTTGCATGTATCTGGGTAGTTTCTCGGGCATGTTTTTTATCTAGCTCTAATAAGTATGGCACAATAAATCCTGCGTAGGCTTGCTTGCGTTCTTTGGGTAAATCTTTCCAGCCTGTGATTTTTCCACGGCAATTTGTCGCTCCGCATAGACATTGGCCTGGAAAATATTCAATACGATAGTTACGCATAGCATAATCTAAAGTCAATTCTTCGTCGGGTGTAATTACTTTGCGGGCAATGACATCATGTGCCCCAGAGGCATTAATTTTTATACCACAATTAGGTTCACAAGAGTGATTAATTTTTTTAATAACGCCGCCATGACGAATAAATTCATTTTCGCCAACTTGAGATGCGTGGGAATCATTACGACTGAGCCGTTCCAAAATATGGCCAATCATAATAGTCTCACCAATACCAAAAGTATGAGTAGAAAAAATCCCTTCACCTCGAGGTCCCGTTTTTCTCAATTCATATCCATCGTTTAGTTTCTCATGCATAAATATCTCACTTCTGTTGTTTAAAGATGGCATTCTCATTAGCTATACTGCAAACGATTCAATAGTGAATCCCATACTAACAATACAAAAAAATTCAACATTTACCCATTCAAAGCATATAACGAGTTTTGCATTTGAAATAAGCTTTTATACTCACCTCTATCTTAAAGCATAGGACATAAATATAAAATAATCAAATAAAATATTAAATTAAATTTATAATATAAATTATAATAATATATAATTAATTAAAATATTATCCTAATATAGGAGGGTATTTATTAGACGGTTTGAAAATTTCAATTCAATTTCGGAAGCTCTATTCGATATAAAATACAGCCAAAACCCAAAAAATTAAGGGTAGTCCTACTTAGGTAGCGATATAAATAAGATTATAAAGCTGATAGTGATTTATTATAATAATGAATAAAATTCCAAATAGCGCCTAAGTGGTTCTCAACTTTTTTAGAGAATGACAAAGTATCTCTGACCAAGCGGGAAAAACGTTGTCTCATGGCACAATTAAAACGTTCAATATGATTATTTAGTCCCGTCTCTTTGCCTAATTTTTCTGGGGAAGACACACTGATAGACTTGCCAGAAATCAGTATACGAAACAGCCCATTGGCGATAAACAAAAGGGAATAATTCCCATAATTTTTGTGCAGCTTGTTCATTGTGTGCCCCTACGTGAACAGCTACAATTTCACGTGTTTCAACATCCAAGGCAAGCCATATCCAATATTTGTTATTTTTATTTTGAACAAAAGACCACATCTCATCATATTCAAGGTGTGAGTCGTCTTTTAGACTTTTTTGTCACAGTGACCTCATGGTGCTTATATTCCTCATTCACATATTGCTGTAGCCAATTCTCACAAACTCCTGTGACTCGGATAATTGCGGCTAACGACATGTGTTCAAGCCATAATTTTTCGATAAACGTTATTGTTGTTTCACAGAGCACTTGATTCGTATTTTCTGGACGTTCGACAAATTGGTAGTCACAGTCTTTACAGGAATATTTTTGTTTTCCTGTATGGATAATTCCATTTTTTACAATCGCTTATGAATGACAACGAAGGAATGCTATGAAATTAATCTATTTTTTGTTGAAAATACCTATTTTAGCATTTATCACTATCTAAGTAGGAATACCAATTTTTTAACTTATCACTGTTATGTTTTGCCTGTAACTACAAAAATTGCAATGTATGCTGGTGAATTGCATAGAACTCAATGACGTACTAAAAAGAGATAAGTTCAAAAAATACATTACAGATGTGGAACGAATACTATATTGTTCAAATATTAATAACTCAAGGTATTTTGCTAGAAGTAACTCACACAATCACTATATTAAGAGGTTGCACTTGTTTTTAAAAGTATTTGGCAATGAGAATGATATTTTGCCAGTTTGCCGTGCGACAAAATAAAACTTAAAAAATTGGATTTCTGTCTCTTATTTTGTAAGAGGTCTTGTTAAGGCAAAAACAAGCGCATCCTCTCTTTCTTTCTGATGGCAGGGATAATAACGCCGTCTAATACCCACTTGATTAAAGCTAAACTTATTATATAGATGGATAGCAGCTTGATTAGATGCTCGTACTTCTAAAAAAACTGTGTCAATTTGGTATGCACTTGTCATTTTTAGTAATGATTCTATTATGAACGCCCCAAAACCATGGCCTTGATAATTTGGGTGCACACAAACGTTTAAAATATGTGCTTCTCCAACGGCCATTGATATTACGCTATAACCAATCATTTCATTTTCTAATTCTAAAATTTGAGCATGATAACCAACTCGCAAACAATCATTGAAAATACCTAAAGTCCAGGGGAAAAGATAGGCTAATTTTTCAATTTTGATGACTTGTTGTAAATCATTTTCATCCATCGGACGAAAGTTTAATAAAGATTCTGAAAAAACTGCATTCATGATGGTTGATGGGTTAATACTTGTGTTGCAAGCTGTAAATCTTGCCAGGATTTACGTTTTTCTGTGGGACGACGTAGTAAATAAGCAGGATGATAAGTGACAACCACTGGAATATTGGTGTCGCTGTAAGTAAATGTTTGTCCACGTAGTTTGCCAATCGGTGTGTCAGTAGCCAGTAAATAATGTGCCGCAACAGATCCCAATGCTAAAATAATTTTTGGTTGAATTAGCTTAATTTGTTGTTTCAAAAAAGGTGAACATTGTACCATTTCCTCTTGGGAGGGGGTACGATTATCTGGTGGTCGACACTTTAAGATATTAGCAATATATACATTCTCTCGGGGTAACTTGAGAGCATACAGCATCGCATTGAGTAACTTACCTGCACGACCGACAAATGGTTCCCCTTGTGAATCTTCATCTGCACCAGGGGCTTCACCAATAATCATCCAAGTGGCTTGCCGATCACCCACGCCAAATACAGCTTGTTTTCGAGTTTTATGCAGTTCACAGGCAGTACATTGGTTAACCTTTGTTTCCAAATCTACCCAGTCTACCTTTGGTTGCGCTACGGGCTGTTCTATTTCTGCTGTCATTTGAGGTGTACTTGTTGGAATTGAGGAAGGTGATTCTGTCATGCCAGATTCTGTCAATTCAACAGTAGCTGTCTGTAATTCAGGCGACAAACGTTCCTTCCACAGTTGAATACCCATTGTGTTGAGGTAATGTGCAAATTGAATTTGATTGGACATAACACTAAGGCGTAGTTTTTTCAGCCGCGTTATCTTTGAGTGTTTGCAACTCAACTAAAAATGTTTGTACAACTTCAGCGTTTTTATGGCCAATCGCTTGAAAACCGATTAAACTTTTATTAAACATTTGTGCTGCGTATTCAAAAGCGCCAGCAGCTTGATAGAGCTTACCTAGGTTCGCATATTGTGCTGCTCGATCTTCTTGATGTTCAGGCGCCTGGCTCAGTTGTTCACTGAATGTTAGTAGTTTAAGTGCCTCATCAATCTTTTGTCTCTGTGTAATATATAGTTTCCCTAAGTTGTTGTATTGTGTTGCAAGCCCTTGTGAATTTTCGGTTGCTTTGTAAAGTTGTACACTTTCTTGAAAGAATTGTTCAGCTTGTTCAAAATTTTGGTTCACTGCTTGAATTATCGCCAAATTACCGTATTGGTTTGCAATGCCATCAATATTTTTACTGACCTTAAAAGCTTCAATGCTTTTAACGTACATTTCTTCTGCTTTTAGGTAAACTTGTTGAGACGCATAAAGCAAGCCTAACTTACCATATTGTTCTGCAATACCGTTAGGATGGTTAAGTGTTTGTAAAGCAGCTAAACTTTTTAAATACAGTTTTTCCGCATTTTCGTTATCCCCTTGACGATAATAAAAATCACCAACTTTACTATCTTCAAATGCTTGTTCAAGGTTACCTTTATTTAAGAATTGATTTCCAAAAAAGGCTAATATGGCTAAAATCATTAAAATACCAATAGTAATACCAATTTTTTCACTTAAATGAAGCTGTTGCTTTGCTGTATCCATGTTGACCCTGTATATTTTCAATCTATCAGTGAATTATACTCTGGACTGTTAAGATAAGAAATGGGCTTATTATATTGCATTGTGGCTCACACAATTATGAGTTTCTTGTATAATGTGAAATGTCAATGTGATTTACCCTAGTCTGCTGAGTGTAAATAATTGACGCAACATCTTTGTTCTTGTTAAAATAAAAACGTGTGAATGGTGCATTTAAGTTATTTTTCATGATGGAGCTTAATACATGAACGGCAAAGTTAAGGCAGTAGGATTAGTGACTGCGTTGGTTGGCAGTTCCCTACTAGGGGGTTGTAGTAACCTAGTACCGAAGGAAGAAGTAGAACAGCAAATCTCTCAAAAAGAATCAATTATTATTGAGAGGGAAGCTGAAGTTCAAAGTTTGAGGGCAAGATTATCTGAAACAGAGCAACAACTCCTATCAGAACAAAGTCGTGCCGCGCAATTGCGTGAGGATATAAGTAGTAGTAAGTCAGCGTTAAGCACCCAAAATGGAAGCCTTGCTTCTCTTCTTCCTCCTCAAGCTCGCCCAGGTGAGTGTTATGCAAAAGTGCTTATCCCACCTTCTTTCCGTACTGAAACTGAACGAGTTTTAGAACGTGAAGCTGGCGATAGAGTTGAAACTATTCCTGGTAAATATGCTTGGACTGAAAAACGCATCCTCGTAAAAGAAGCTTCAGAAAAAATTGAAGTGATTCCTGCTAGATATGAGTGGCGTGAAGAAAAAGTATTAGTAAAGCCTGCTGTTACGCGTTTACAGGTTGTACCTGCAAAATACAAAACAGTTACTGAGAAAATCATTGAAAAACAAGGTCAAATAGCTTGGAAACAAGGTAAAGGTTTGTATACAAAAATTAATGGTAATGCTTCTATCTATAGTAATGCGGCTAAAAGAATACTTAGCTCAAATTCACTTAGAACTAACGATGGTAGAAAAATTGAGCATACAGGTGAAACAATCTGTCTGGTAGAAGAACCTCCAAAATACAGAACGATTACCAAGAAAGTTTTGGCTTCTGCAGAAACAACTAGGGAAGCGGTTGTCACACCTGCACAATATAAAACAATTCGCAAAAAAATGATGGTGACACCTCCTCAAACGAGGACCATTCCAATTCCTGCAGGGTATAAATCTGTTCGTGTTCAACAAGAAGTAGAGCCACCAAAAACCCGTCGTATTCCTGTGCCAGCTAAATACAAAACTATTGAAAAGAAAGTTTTTGTTAATGATGGTAGCAGCGAATGGCGTCTTGTTTTATGCGAAACAAATATGACTCCTGATATTGTTCGTCAGCTACAAGCATCATTGAAGAGGGAAGGTGTTTATAGCGGACCTGTTGATGGTGTGATTGGTACTGCAACCATGCGCTCAGTGGATGCGTATCAACGTAGAAATAATTTACCTCGTGGCGGTATTACCATATCTGTTTTAGAAAGATTGGGTATATCTACCACAAGATAATTTTTAATTTCTTCCCCTTTACTTTTAGGTGTACAAATTTATGTTGTACACCTTTTTTTATGCCTGATAGAGGTAAAATTTAGCATGAAAGGGGGAACGCTTTAATCCTTTATAAGTTGTGCTAAAATAACCTTTTATCACTTAAAGAGGTTATAAATAAATTATGAATGCATTGACAACGCTTTATATTTGGAAACTACAAATTTTAAATTACATTGGTACCTTTCTATCACCTCTTGCTTTGAGGTTACTACTTGCATGGGAATTTTGGGAATCTGGCGTTGAAAAATATCAGGGAACTAATTGGTTCAATGGTATTCAAGATAAATTTATGTTTCCTTTCAATGTAGTTCCTCCCGAAATTAGTTGGCAAATGGCTACGTGGTTTGAAATGATTGGGGCGATTGCATTAGTACTCGGTCTAGCCACACGATTTTTTAGCTTTTCACTCATCATTCTGACCATTGTGGCAATTCATAGTGTTCATTGGCCAGCAGACTGGAGTAGTTTGAATCAACTATTGACAAATGGATACGATATTTGTAATAGCAGTGGCGGGAATTTTAAATTACCTCTAATTTTCTTAGTCATGTTTATTCCCTTACTATTTAGCGGTCCAGGTAAACTAAGTATTGATCATTTGATTTGGCGGGCGTATAAATAGTTAATATATCGTTGTAAATACTGTGGTAACAGCTATTTTTCTGTTGCCACAGTGGATATTATAAATATTTCACTTCTAAGATTTCATACTCTTTTTCACCTTTCGGTGCTTGAACAACAGCTACATCACCTTCTTCTCGCCCTACAAGCGCACGCGCAATTGGAGAATTAATAGAAATACGTTTTTCCTTAATATCAGCCTCATCGTCACCCACTATTTGATAGGTCACTTCTTCTTCAGTTTCTGCATCTAATAAATCCACCGTCGCACCAAAAACAATTCTTCCGCCCGCATTTAACTTTGTAACATCAATAATTTCCGCATTTGACAATTTTGATTCAATTTCGCTAATTCGGCCTTCAATAAAACCTTGCTGTTCACGGGCAGCATGATATTCGGCATTTTCTTTTAAGTCACCATGTGCTCGAGCTTCAGCAATTGCTTGAATGATATCAGGGCGCTTTACTGTTTTTAATTCGTGTAACTCATCTCTCAGCTTTTGAGCACCTTGTACAGTCATCGGTGATTTGTTCATTTTATCCTCCTGATTAACTCATATTTTTTAGGAAAATAAAGGTACCATCCCTCTATTCTTTTAGGATTGAGTCAAGATATTTACGGCGTTAAGTAAAAAATTAGGATTGTCTGCTTATTAAGCGGTAATTCGATGGATACTTAAGTATCAATAGGCAATAATGATATTGTATAATTTTTGTAGATAAAAATAATACATGTTTAATGGTTTATGTTTATACCTCTCTCTAAAAATACAAAAAGCCCGCTAAAGCGGGCAATTAAACTAATTTACCACTAAGTTAGCGTGGGAAACAAACGGTTGCTTGAGGACCTTTAGGTCCAGCTTGTGATTCATATTCCACTTTCTGACCTTCTGCAAGGGTTTTGAAACCATCTTGCTTAATGTTAGAGTAGTGGATGAATACGTCTCTGCCTCCATCCTCGGGGGAAATAAAACCGAAGCCTTTGGCTTCATTGAACCACTTTACAGTGCCTAATTGCATACTACTAAACCTCTCTAAATAAAATTCATGCTACCTGTTTCCCCTTAACATACATATTTAATGCCTATCTATAGGATTCAGGTTACCTTCAAAAAACTGAAATAATCAACAAATAAAACTTTTTACTTATAGTTATTTCACCCACGCAGTGTTGCTTCCGTTCAACTAACATCAAATGATCTAGCCACCACGCTAAAAACATAGAATAATGTATTTTTCGGTATTCAGCAAGTCATTATCTTACATAACCTTAACCTTTATTAATTTTGAGATAATATGACTTCTTTCTCTTAAGCGCTGATATGGTGTATTTTTAAGAATTTACAGCTGCCTAAGTTTACAATGAAATGATACAAAATATTTTCCACAAAAAACAAAACTCTCTTAAAAAATGAAATAATATTTCCTATCTTTTTAAGAAGTAAACAAAGTATCAACAAAAATTTTGGAAAATATATAACAAATAAATTTAGTGGATGAATTGAATTTAAAAAAGCTCATACGCCTAAATAGCCTGCTATCAATTTTTACGCTATTTTAACCGAGCTGTTGGGAAGCTATATCTATCCATGCTTTTTGAACACGCCGATATTGCTTTGGCATGAGTTTGGATTGCGTAATAATTTTGTTAAACAGTAAATGAGCTTTCTCTGTGTATCCTAGCTTTTTTAAAAGTAGGGCATAACGACATTTGGCCTCATAGCCTGCGTAATAAGAAGCCAATGTTTCATATTCATGCATTGCTACCTCATTTTCCTCCAAAGCTTCAAGAGTACGAGCAAATAATAAATGTCCTTCAGAAGATTTAAAGTCAGGATTTGTCTCAATTAATTGAACCAAAGTTGCTTTAGTTTTCACATAATCGCCATGACAAAACAAAGCTTCTGCTAGCTGTAGCATGATATGAGGATCATGTTTGTAAAGGCCTTGTAATACACTGCTGTACAAATCAATTGCTTGCTCATATAAACCTTCGGCTACACATTCCTTTGCTAATTGAATTCTGTTCTCAACATTATCAGAAACTTCTAATGCATTAACGCGCGCTTTTAAATCACGATGTGGATCAATAACATTAACCAATTTTGTTGCTGTTTTTTTGCCAGTGCGACTACGGCGCAAATCTGGCAGTACTTCTAGCAGAAAATACACCAAACAGCCTATTCCCGACAAAACTAGAATAATCCATATCCATGATCTATCCCGCCCAGTTTTGATAACATGAATTACAAAAATAATTTGAATAAGTAGTAATCCTATGATTATTGGCATATCCTGATTTCCCTTGACTATGACTAATTATTTAAATCATTCTATTTTAATACTAAAAATATTCTTATCAATATCCCCTGTATATAAATTTCAATTATTTCTGCAATAAATGCCAAGATAAGCTTTTTAAAAAGATATATACTCTGATTGAGTTTTGATATACTTTTTTAGGGCTTTAGCATCGCGCAAAAAATGTTAAAATGCGTTACAAGGCATAGTTTCAGATTTCATTCATAATTAACAATAGAGAGAAAGAAATACATGTTTACAAATCTCCCATTACTTAGCTTGCTAATGTGGTTGCCTATTTTGGGTGGTATCTGGGTCTTATTGGTTAAAGATGCACAAACAGCAAAGCCCATTGCATTAGTGATTTCACTCATTACCTTTGCAATGTCACTCCCCTTATTTTTCCATTTCAATACCACAACTGCGGACATGCAATTTACTGAAATGCATGCCTGGATACCCGCATTCAGCGCTAATTACCATTTAGGTGTTGATGGTATTTCTATGCCGCTTATCATTTTGACATCTTTTAGTACTGTATTAGTTATTTTAGCGGGTTGGGAGGTTATCCAATATAAAGCTGCACAATATATGGCTGCCTTTCTGATTATGGAAGGATTAATGATTGGTGTATTTGCAGCGTTAGATGCTTTGTTATTCTATGTTTTGTGGGAAATCATGTTGGTGCCTATGTTTATTATCATCGGCGTTTGGGGTGGGCCAAAGCGTATTTACGCAACGATTAAATTTTTCTTATACACCTTTTTAGGTTCAGTATTGATGTTAGTGGCTTTATTATATTTATATAATCAAGCAAACAGTTTCTCTATCCTAGATTACCACCAACAAGCTTTATCCTTGGAAGCCCAAAAATGGGTTTTCCTCGCCTTTTTTGCCGCCTTTGCTGTAAAAGTACCCATGTGGCCAGTGCATACTTGGTTACCTGACGCTCATGTTGAAGCACCCACAGGTGGCTCAGTCATTTTGGCTGCCATTATGTTGAAATTAGGGGCTTATGGTTTTTTACGTTTTAGCCTACCTATTACGCCTGATGCTAGCCGTGAATTAGATTGGTTCATCATCACTCTCTCCTTGATTGCCATTGTATATATTGGTTTTGTCGCTTTAGTGCAAAGAGATATGAAAAAGCTCATTGCCTACTCTTCAATTTCTCATATGGGGTTTGCAACTTTGGGGTTTTTCATTGCCTTTAGAATTTTTGAAAACCCAAGTTTAACCAATGAAGCAGCAATGAGTGGTGCTGCCATGGGTATGGAAGGTGGACTTGTACAACTCATTTCTCATGGCTTTATTTCTGGTGCCTTATTCCTATGTGTGGGCGTATTATATGACCGTATGCATAGTCGCGAAATTGCAGATTACGGCGGGGTGGCCAACACCATGCCACGTTTTGCCATGTTTGCCGTGTTATTTGGAATGGCCAATGCGGGTTTACCAGCAACATCAGGATTCGTGGGAGAATTTCTAGTCATTTTAAGTAGTTTCAAAGCCAATTTCTGGTTTGCCTTTTTAGCGGCGACTACCTTGATTTTAGGCGCTGCTTACACCTTATGGATGATTAAACGGGTTATCTTTGGTCCGGTTGCCAATGATAATGTTGCTAAACTGCAAGATATTGGTTTTCGAGAAACCTTAATTCTAGGAATTTTAGCCATTGCTGTATTATTTTTTGGCATTTACCCCGCGCCATTATTAGAAGTAATGCATGTAACGGTAGAAAATTTATTGGAACACATTTTACAATCAAAAATTATCTGATTCACTACATTCAGTGAGCCTGCAAAGTGTAATTAAACATGCAGGTTCCCATTTGTAGAATATTATTGCTAGGTTGGGCTGAATAACGTGAAGTCCAGCTAAGGAGTGCAAGATTTATCTTGCAAAACAAGTTTTGCACTCCATTAGGAACGGAAACTAAATAAAACCAGAAACAAGACCTGGCAGGTTTTTAAAACCTGCCAGGTCTGTCTTTTTTCAGGAAATAACTATTCCAAATCACTAGGTTTTGCTAAACTTTCTAGGATTATTGTTTGGAGATGACTGTATTATGATACTAACATTGAAGATGCTGATTTTAGGAATTGTTTTTATTACCAGTGGTGGAGCAGTTTTTGGGAGAATTTTTCGTAATAATTTAGTGCTTGAGTTTTTGGCAGGTATCGTTGCAAGTACTGCGTTTATCTTTCTTTTACTTGATATTATTGATGAGAGGGTGGAGTCACGATCTCCTCCTACACCAGCAATTTCCCAACCAAAATTTGTTGAGCCAAAATCTAATCCAAAACCTGAACCAATATCACCGATAGCTGAATATTCTCCAGGCCAAGTATTTCAACACCCATTGAAAGATGGTAGTTTAGGGCTAAAAATGGTGGTCATTCCCAAAGGTTCGTTTCGGATGGGGGATATTCAGGGGAGTGGATATGAGAGTGAAAAGCCCGTGCATCGCGTGACGATTGATTATGAGTTTGCAATGGGGAAATATGAAGTGACTAAGGGTGAGTTTGCTCAATTTGTGAAAGTAACGGGTTATCAAACAGAGGCTGAAAAGGGTGATGGTTGTTATGGATGGACAGGTAATGGTTGGGGTAAAAAAGTAGGATTTAACTGGCGTAATGTGGGTTTCTCCAATGAAAATAATCATCCGGTAGTGTGTGTCAGTTGGAACGATGCTAAAGCCTATGCACAATGGTTAAGTGACCAAACGGGTTATGAGTATCGTTTACCCAGTGAAGCGGAATGGGAATATGCAGCTCGGGCAGGGACAGAAACTAAATATTGGTGGGGCAATGAGGCTTCGCACAAGTATATGAACTATAGTGGAGATAGTTATGGAGGTTTGGCAAAAGGCCAGGATAAGTGGAAATACACCGCGCCAGTGGGTTCCTTTCCAGCAAATCCTTTTGGTTTGCACGACATGAATGGTAATGTGTGGGAATGGAATGAAGACAGTTGGCATAGTAATTATAAGGGTGCGCCGAGTGATGGAAGTGCCCGCAAAGACCATAAAGAAAATGTGTCATTGCTGCGTGGTGGCTCCTGGTACTATAAGGCGAATTATTGTCGTTCCGCTTTTCGCAACTGGTACTATCAAGTCAGCAGGTACGACTCTTACGGGGTTCGTTTAGTTGTTTTAGTCTCCTAGATTGTTCTTTAAACTTTAAACCTATAGCCCTTTGAGCGATTTTTTAGCGCTTTGTTCTTTTGTTTTTTACACTTAGTCGCGCGATAGCGCGATCATGATATTTTTGTGCAGGCGTGCAAACTTTAATTTGCAAACAGCAAAATAAATTTTGCACTCCTACGGGGATGGAGGCAAAAATTTCGTAGGAACTCGTGTAGAATGCGCTAAGGAACGAAGCGCGATCGCGATATTTTTGTGCAGGAGTGCAAAATTTATTTTGCAAATAGCAAGATAAGTCTTGCACTTCTACAGGGGTTACAGTTGTTTCGGGAATGGAACGAAGTGAATTTTAAACTCGCAGGCGTGCAAAATTTATTTTGCACACGCAAGATAAATCTTGTACTCCAAACTGAAAAAACACGTGCGGAAGGTTGGTTTAACCCTTCTCCCTCAAACTTTTTATTTTAAGCTTTTCTCGTACTACAAACCATCATTGCTATTAATAAATAAACTATAAAGTAAAAACTTGAATAGGCATAGTTTTTCCTTTTACTTGAATCGCTTGCTGCATTTTGGTTGGCGGGGATAATACGGTATATACATTTTCAGAAATTAAGATTTCCCCACTTTTTGCAAAATCACATAAACGTTTGGCCGTATTAACACTGTCTCCAAGAATATCATAGGTTTTCATTTTTTGACTACCGATGAGACCTTCCACCAAAGGCCCAATATGAATACCTATCCCAACACCCAAATTGTAATTTGCCAATAGCACATTAATGTCTGTTCTTAGCTTTTTTGCAACGGCTAAGGCATGTTGTGGTGTTTGAAATACGATCATAATTTCATCGCCAGTCAATTTAACTTTGATGGCATTCGATTTTTCCCAACAGCTTTCTGCTGTTTCACAATATTGATTTATCATCTCCACTACTTTTTCAGGCGGTTGTGATTCACTCCAATGGGTAAAGCCTCGAATATCCATGAATAAAACAGTTCTTTCTCGGCGATTCAAAGTCAAAGATGTGGGATCAGCAATTGCCATAGCCAAAATATTTTTGCCCAATAACCATTCTGAATAGCGTTTAAATTGTTCACTCGTTTGACGCAATAAATTTAGGAATATTTCATTATTGCGATGGGCAATTCCCATCATTAAACCAATTAGATTCAAGGTTAAAGCAAGAAACAAATGCCCACCATCATTGAAAAAATCTCTGGCTGTATAATATTTTTGTTCGTCAATTGCCTCATAAATCCAATACATAATAAGGATAATATTTGCTTTACCAATACCTTCAAGCACAGTAAATAAACCAGCGATACGATGATAATGTAGTTGTAATGCCTGTGTTACAGCAATTACAATCGCAAATCCCCAGTAAGCAATATGATTTGGTGTTTCAAAAAAGGCAAGTCCATCAAAGCTGATTTCAACGATTGTATACAAACTCGGCGCAATTAAATTACCTAAAAACGGGCGTGGATGGCCGATATATTTTTGATTTCCCAAAAAGTAAGATTGTATTAAGCAAGCAGATAATAATACATAGAAATCAAGCTTCATAAAAAGCAAAAAACTGTTTGCTAATAAAACTTCTAACAATACATTAATGACTGGAAAGTAAGCTGTATTTGTGAAAAATTCAGCTAGAATGTGTTGCTGGCGCGACCCATGTAAGCGTTTGTTAATATTTGTCATTGCAATGATGTCAATCAAAAATAACTTGGGTGGAAAAAAATACGGCTTAAGCAAAGATTAAATAGTTCTCTGCCAAGGTTTATTTTGTAGGGTATATCTTATGCATCAGGCGTTTCTTGGTGCGTGAGACGCACCCTATCGTACCCATCAATTCCACATGGACAGAGAAGTCGAAAAAGGAGCTTAGGAATGGGAACTAAATAACTCCCATCAGTTTTCAATCAGACCTGGCAGGTTTTTAAAACCTGCCAGGTCTTGTTTCTGATTTTATTTTGTTCCTGTTCCTTATTTAACGCATTTTAGCGCAGCAGCGACTGTATAAAATGAACCAAACACAATAACACAATCCCCTACACTTGCTTGTTCTAAAGCAGATTGATAACTTTCTTCAATAGAAGCATGGACATAAAAATTTGAAATGTTTGCTTGTTGCAAAATTGTTTTTAGTGCATCAATGGGCACAGGTTTTAAGGATTTTGATAATTCTGCAATGTACCAAGTATCAATTAAAGCTTTGATATTTTCAACCATTTGAGCAACATCTTTGGTCGCTAACGCACTAAATACCGCGTGTAATTTACCTTGATGCGAAAACTTCTCAAGTGTTTTCTTTAATGTGGCCACACCTTGCGGATTATGGGCAACATCAAAAATACGGGTAACGTCCCCTTCTAAAACTTGAAAACGCCCAGGTAACTGAATTTGGGTTAAGCCTTGTTTAATATCATTAATTGTCGTAGGTAACTCAGGCTGCAAAAGTAACGCAGCCATTAAGGCTCCTGCAGCATTTTGTAACTGAAAATCACCTTGTAAATTGGGTAAAGGCAATGCATTTAACTCATGTTCAAGAAAAGAATGCCATGCCCAGGTTTGCCCAGTTTTTTCATAGTAAAAATGATTATTTAAAACATATAAATCTGTGCCAAGTGTTTTGGCATGTTGCAACACACTTTGCGGTGGATTGGGATCGCTGCAGACTGCTGTTTGACCTGCACGTAAAATTCCCGCTTTTTCAAAGCCAATCGTTTCCCGATCATCCCCCAACCAATCCACATGATCAATATCAATGGAAGTAATTAAGGCCAATGTAGGATAAAATACATTGACTGCATCCAGGCGTCCACCTAAACCAACTTCCAAAATGGCAACATCCACTTTTTGTTGGACAAAAAAGAGGGCTGCGGCTAATGCTGCAAATTCAAAAAAAGTTAGGGTTGTTTCACCCCGTGCTGCTTCAATTTGGGCAAAAATTTCACATAGTTGCTCGTCGCTAGCGACTTGACCTGTGACACTGATTCTTTCGTTGTAACTAAGTAAATGAGGCGAGGTAAATCGGCCTACTCGATGTTCTGCTACGGAAAAAATGGCATCTAATGTTGCAACGCTTGAACCTTTGCCATTCGTACCTGCTACGGTAATAATAGGAAAAGGTAAAGGAAACAGTTTTAATTTTTCAGCAACCTGGCGACAACGTTCTAACCCTAAATCCATACGAATAGGGTGAACAGACTGTTGCCATTCAAGCCAGTTTTGTAAGTTTTTTTGGGACATAAGATAGTATTTTGTGGTCGGGGTGAGAGGATTCGAACCTCCGACCTTTGCCTCCCGAAGGCAACGTTCTACCAGGCTGAACTACACCCCGAAGAGATTAATGGCTACGATTGATGGCAAAATGAGCAAGTCCATGTAGCGCATCTAAGTAAGGCGAAGGTGGTAAGTTTGTAAGCGCAGAAATAGCTTTTTCAACTTCCTGCTGTGCAGCTTGTGCAGTATACGCAATTGCATTGGTAGATGCAATGGCTTGTTTCACAGGTTCAATGTATTCTTTTCCCCCGTCAACAATCGCTTTGCGTAAAAGAGTTTGTTGCTCAGGGGAACTTTTTTTCAGCGCGTGGATTAAGGGTAAAGTGGGTTTTCCTTCAACCAAATCATCTCCAATATTTTTGCCTATATCCTCAGCCTCTGCACTGTAGTCTAGCACATCGTCAATGAGCTGAAACGCAGTACCCAAATGCCGACCATAAGTGGCAAGCGTCTCTTCATATTGAAGTTGATTATTAATTACTGCGCCTATTTGTGTTCCAGCTTCAAATAATTTAGCCGTTTTGGAGCGAATGACGCGTAAATATTCTTCTTCTGTCGTATCTGGTTCGTGACAATTAATGAGTTGCAGTACTTCCCCTTCTGCAATGACATTGGTTGCATCGGATAAAATTTCCATAATGCGCATATTACGGACATTAACCATCATTTGAAAAGAACGGGAGTATAAAAAATCACCGACTAACACACTGGCTTCATTCCCCCACAAATGATTAGCCGTTTGTTTACCACGCCTCAATTCGGAAGCATCGACTACATCATCATGTAATAAAGTCGCAGTGTGGATAAATTCAATAATAGCTGCTAAATCAATATGATGGATACCCTTGTAGTCAAACACATGCGCGGACAACAATACTAAAGCAGGACGTAAACGTTTGCCGCCACTGTTAACAATGTAGTGACCAATTTGATTAACCAAAGGTACTTCTGAGTATAAACGCTCATAAATCAAGGCATCCACTGCTTGCATATCTTCCTTGATCAGTGAACGAATTGTCGTAATATCCATCATGCAACAAATTCCTGAGGTTGTGGTGATGAGAAAGGAAATCTTGTTGAAGGCAGGCAAGACTTATCTTGCAAAACGAGCTTTGTGCTTCACTCATCTTAATTTTTTGCTACAAGTCTATCAGATATACCAACGAATTTGGGAATAAATGGTGAGTAAAATATAGTTTGTATAATTAAATTTTAATTATACTTCAACATGTTAGCACTTTTAAGTGGGCATCATTCTCAGTTTCATTTTTCAATAATTTTGCACTTTTACAGTCACAGCCATTCAAAATTTTGTAGTACTTTTTCTGGTTTTGACATAAGAAGCTACCCATGATAGGTTTTCGTGAGACAAATTGAGGATAAAATTCTCTAGGTTGTTTCTTGGATGAGCGAAGCGATTTCCCGAAACAACTGTAAGACAGACCTGGCAGGTTTTCAAAACCTGCCAGGTCTTGTTTCTGATTTTTATTTAAGTTGTTTCTCGCTTGCGGCCGCCATTAACAAATGAATTAAACACCACTAATAGTTGAAATTCATAGCGATCACCCTCAGAATTAGAGGGTTCACTATAAAAACAGCTAAGAATAAGCATGTAATACCAGTTAAAATATCTGAGTATTTACCCATTAGTCTAAAAACATAAATCACTAAATTCACATATAATTATTAATAAAATAAACATTTGTGAAGTCAGCCGGAAAAAGCACATGGATAAGTTAATAGGTGCAGAATATGTGGAGGCAACGTACTTTTTTGCGCAAACTTCTGCATTATTCTGCACGCTTAATTTTAAGGGAGAATTTCAACAATTAAATCCTGCCTGGGAAAACCGTTTGGGTTATCCCCTGGAGAATTTATATCAAAAGCCTTATTTAGACAATGTATACCCAAATGATGTAGAAGCCGTGCAACAGGCTTTAAACCAGTTAACAACAGGCCATCAACAAGTTATTGAGTTTATCAGTGCTTATCGCCATCAACAGGGGCAGTACCAAAATTTTGCTTGGGAAGCAACGGTTTCCGTAGAAAAACAACAGATTTATCTTGTCGCTACGCGATTAAACCATTTAGCTTCAGAAATACAGGTTGATCCGCAACTTAATGCGCTCAAAACCACTTTTCCAAGTGAACATACAGAAGCAACTTTATTTCTGTTTATTAATGCCTTACCCAACCCTATTGTCCTTAAAGATGCGAGTTATCAGCGTCGTTTCTTCAACGATGCTTTTTGCCAGTTGACGGGTTATACCCGTGAAGAGTTACTTAATACGCCCTCTGAACAGCTATTTCCTCATCAAGAAGTACTGAGCTTTAGGGAAAAAGACGACTACGTCCTACAAACAGGACGACAAAGCGTCACTGAAGAATCGTTAACTGATGCACATCATGTTGTACATATCGTCCTGACTAAAAAAGTACGTTACACTGCGCCCAGTGGAGAACAGTTTATCATTGCTGCGTTTACTGATATTACCGACCGCCAGCAAATAGAAAAACAACTGCGTCACAATGAAGCCTTACTCTCTGCTATTTTTGATAAAGTCAGTGTTGGCATTTGCTTAACTGATCATCAAGGTATTTTTGTGCAGGTTAACCCTGCGTTTTGCGATTTATTTGGCTATCAAGTAGAAGAGCTGTTAGGTAAACCGTTTACAATGGTATTACCGCCCGAAAAACGCAATGATACTCTGCAAGTTCATCATTCATTTGTGCAAGGACAAGGTAATTGGCAAATTGATTGGCGAGTGAGGCATAAAAATGGTCATTACTTTGACATAGAAATTCGCGTCGATCTGCTCAAGTTTCAAGCGGATCAAACTTACCAAATTACATTACTCACTGACGTTACAAAACGTAAGCATGTCGAAAACTCGCTGCGACGCAGCGAAGAACGCTATCGTCTTCTATTCAATAGTGGTTACGACGCTATTTTTGTATACCATGTTGATACTAATGGTATGCCTATGCATATCATCGAAGTGAATGACATTATCTGTCAACGTTTTGGATATAATAGAGAAGCCCTATTACAACAGGCGCCTCAAGTATTATTCGCTGATTTAGACATATTTTCTCAAGAACAAACTCAAAAATTACTGGCAGAAACACATCTATTATTTGAAACCACTTTACTGACGCAACAAAACCAAAAACGGCCTTGCGAGATTAATATTCACTTGTTCCAACTTGAAGGTCAGGCCACCGCATTGGCCATTGTGCGCGACATTAGTGAACGCGAAGCGGCTCAAGCGGCCCTTGCTTCCCAAGAAGCAGAATATCAGCGCCTCATGCAACATGCCAACAGTATTATCATTCGCGTCATTCCTAGTGGAGAAATTACCTTCTTTAACGAATTTGCTGAAAATTTCTTTGGTTTTCAACAAAAAGACATTATTGGCAAAAATATTATTGGTTCCATCGTCCCTAATCAAGACAGTGAAGGCTTCGATCTCCCGCCAATGATTGAAAGCATGTTGCGTTATCCTGAACATTTTGCACATATTGAATATGAAAATATCTGTCAAAACGGCAAACGTGTTTGGATCGCCTGGGCTAACAAACCCATCTATGATCAAAATGGCACATTCACTGAATTACTTTGCATTGGCAGCGACATTACTGAACGCAAGCAGGTGGAAGATGCACTCCAAAAACGAGATAAAGTCCTTCAAGCTATTGCGCAAGTCACACATTATTTGCTAACCACACCGAATTACACCGATGCTATTGGTGAAGCTTTACGTACTTTGGCACAACTCACTTTAGTGGATAGAGCTTATATTTACGAAAATCATGTGCATCCTCAAACGGGTGAACAAGTCATGAGCCAGCGCTTTGAATGGAGCGAACAAAATCAAGAATTATGGATTAACCACCCAGAAATGCAAAATTTACCCTACGGCACGATTTTGCCTCGTTGGTATGCTCGATTATCAATGGGTAAATCCATGACTGGGATTGTGCGTAAATTTCCATTGGAGGAAAGAAAAAGCTTAGAGGCTAGAAATGTTATTTCTGTACTGCGAGTACCCATACTATTTGATGGTCAATTTTGGGGGTTTATAGGATTAGACGACTGTCACCAGGAAAGAGAGTGGTCATCACATCGTCAATTTTTACTCAAAACTGTTGGGGACAGTATTCGCGGTACTATGGCTCGTCGTCAAGCTGAAACAGGTTTGCGACGTAGTGAAACTAAATTCCGGACCATGATTGAACATAACAGTGATGGTATTTTAATTCTCAATCAGCAAAATATCATTCTGTTCGCTAATAAAACCGTCGAACACATGTATCAAGTGCCACAGAACACACTGGTTGGCAAACATTTCCGTATTCCTAGTTTAACGGCCCAAAAAACTGAGATTGAAATTTTACAAAAACAAGAGCCTCCTTTAATTGCTGAGCTTAGAGTAGCAGAAGCAGAATGGGAGCACCAAGCCGTATTCATCGTGTCTTTGCGGGATGTCACTGAGCGAAAATCAACCCAAGAAGCCTTGCAAAAAGAGTATAAACGAACCCAGTTAATTTTAGAAAATTCGATGGATGGTTTTTTTGTCAATACTTTACAAGGTCAATTAATTGAGGTAAATCGTGCATTTTGCGACATGCTAGGTTATATGCGCAGACAAACCTTATTAGAAACTCACCATGATTTGTTATGCCCAAAAGATAGTTTAAACATAGTGCAACAACACCGGCAACAGGTCCAGCGTCAAGGTTGGGGTATGCTTGAAACTGAATTGGTGACTAAATCTGGGGCTAAGATTGCGGTTGAAATTAGCAGTAATTACATTCATCAGGAAGATGAAGGTTTATTTTATAATTTTGTGCGGGATATTACTCGCCGTAAACAAGCTGAAGCTGAACTAGTCACCGCCAAGGAAACGGCTGAAACCGCAAATATGGCTAAAAGCGAATTTTTAGCCGCTATGAGCCACGAAATACGTACGCCAATGAATGGTATTATAGGTATGACAGATTTGGTACTCAAAACGGCTTTAACTGATCAACAACATCGTTATTTAGATACCATTCGTACCTCAGGAGAAAGTTTACTCAGCATTATCAATGATATTTTAGATTTTTCTAAAATTGAAGCAGGTAAACTGAATTTAGAACAAACCTCCTTTGATTTACAAAAATTAGTAGAAGAAGTAGTTGATTTATTTGCAACACCTGCCCATAACAAGCAACTAGAGCTAATTTGTCAATGCCCTCCTTTGAATTATAATGTCACAGGTGATCCGTGGCGATTGAAACAAATTATCAGCAATTTATTGAGTAATGCGATAAAATTCACAGGTCAAGGAGAAGTAATGCTTAAAGTGTCAGTCCATCATGAAACAGCTGATACAGTGGTATTACATTTTGCCGTTAAAGATACAGGGATTGGCATCAGCGAAACCGCTCTAAAACGGTTATTCCAAGCATTTTCTCAAGCAGACAGTTCCACCACGCGTCGTTATGGTGGCACAGGATTGGGTTTAGTCATTGTTCAGCGACTCCTGAAAATGATGCAAGGGGAAATTGATGTCGTTAGTGTGCCACAGCAAGGCAGCATTTTTTGGTTTAGCTTGCCTCTGCCAAAATCTAAGCAAATGGATGATAATGCAGCGCCTAAATTAGAAAAACTGCAACAACTTGGTCACAATTTAAAGCTATTATTGATTGATACGCATAAAACAAAATGTGAAATTTTATTAGAACAGATACGCTGTTGGGGTCTTAGCATTGATGCTGTCACGACATTGGCAGCTGGCATAGATAAGTTACGTCAGGCAACTCAAGAAAAACAGGCTTATGATATTGTTTTGATTGATGAAGCGACGAATGAGATTGAAAAGCTAGAAATTGCAAAGCTCATTCATCACGACCCAAGCATTTTCAATACAACCATTGTGATGTTGACTTTTGTGAATGAAGTTTTGCAAGATATAATACAACAAAATATGACTGTACTCAGGTTAAATAAACCTGTTACCCAATCAAAGTTGGTAGAAGTGTTAAACCTGGCGTTAGGTTATGACCAAGGGCAACGTTCACTTGATCAAGCAACTCCCATCGTTGCACCCTTTGCGGGTAAACAAATTTTAATCGTAGAAGATAATACGATTAACCAAATGGTTGTGAGTGATATGCTGGAACAACTTGGGTGTCAACTAACCTTAGCGGAAAATGGTCAACAGGCATTGGCATGCTTATCTCAAAATCAACGATTTGACCTAATTTTAATGGATTGTCATATGCCTGAAATGGATGGCTTTGAAGCCACACGTCATATTCGTCAACAGGAAAGGAAGACAACACAGCAAATACCCATTATTGCGTTGACAGCCAATGCGATGGCTGGTGATCGAGAAGCGTGTTTAACAGTAGGCATGAATGATTATTTGAGTAAACCGATAAAATCAGAAGCCTTATTAACTTGTTTGAAACGTTGGTTGAAATCAGAAGTAGGACAAATTTCTGAGCTTGCGACGTTAAGTACACACTTGAAAACCACCCCTTCGTCACAAGCACCCTTACCGGTATTGGACAAACAAGTGTTAAATACCTTACAACAAGAAATGCGTGGGCGTAGTATTCAATGGTTAATTGATTTGTTTTTAAAAGAATCGCCTAACTATGTTGAAGCTGTTTTCCAATCTATACGTGAACAAAATCTTGAGGATTTATATCAAGCAGCCCATAAATTAAAAGGGAGCGCAGCCAGTTTAGGGGCTAAACGGATTGTTCAACTTTGTTTAACGATGGAAAATTATAGTAAAGAAAATAAATTAAAAGAGGCTACCACAGTCATCACCACTCAGTTGCCAGAAGAAATTAAACAGCTTCGGCTCGCTTTGGAGAAGGCAAAAAATGATTACGCAAGATGAACAAAAACCTTTGGTGCTTGTTGTTGACGATGATGTTTTCATGCGCGGCATGTTGCAAAATCTGTTGGAAGAGCAGGGAAATCGTGTCATTGCAGCGGAAGATGGCCAAAAAGCATTAGAAGAATTTTATCGTCATTTTCCAGACTTAGTTTTATTGGATGCGGCTATGCCGATTATGGATGGATTTACTGCTTGTGCAGAATTAAAACGTAATGAACTTGCTGCAGATGTGCCTGTTATTATGATTACCTCTTTAGATGATGAAGAATCTGTCGATAAAGCATTTGCCGCAGGCGCAGTGGAATATATTACCAAACCAGTCCATTGGAGTGTATTACGTCACCGAGTGCAAGTTGTCCTCCAGGCTCGGCAGGCTCAAATTGCTTTACGCAACAGTGAAGCAAGATTTCGGGGTATTTTTGAACAATCTGCCATGGGCATTGCTTTATTGAATAAAGAAGGTTATTTATCGGAAGGTAATCCCATTACACAAAAAATGCTGGGTCGCAGCTTAGAAGAGTTACAACAGAAACCCTTTAGTCGTTTTTTTTATCCTTTTGATACTAATGTGGAAAAAGAATTTCATCAACAATTGCTAAGTGATAAGCGTACATTTTATCAAATGGAAAAATACTTTTTTCGTAAAGATAGCCCGATGTTATGGGCGCGTATCACTACTTCTTTAGTCAAAGATGATAAAGATGAGCCTAAATTTGTGGTTCAAATGGTCGAAGATATTACCGAACGTAAACGGGCTCAAGCAAAGCAAAGACTAGCGGCTAAAGTATTTGAAACAACCTCTAATGGTGTGATGATCACTAATGCTGAAGGGCATATTATTGACATCAACCAAGCCTTTTTACTCTCAACTGGTTACAGCTACGAAGAAGCTTTGGACCAAAATCCACGTTTTCTACGCTCAGGCCATCATGACAAAGCATTTTATGAAGATATGTGGGTGGGAGCAAGAGAAACAGGTCGTTGGCATGGCGAGGTTTTAAATAAACGTAAAGATGGTGAAGTTTATTCAACTTGGCTTTCTTTAAGTGCGGTGCGAGGTGAACATAATGAAATTACGCATTATGCTGCCGTTTATTCTGATTTGGCCCCTTTAAGAGAAGATGATGCCCGCTTGCGTTTACTCACCCATTACGATACCTTGACAGAATTACCTAATCGATTACTGTTCCACGAACATTTAACGCGGGCTTGTCGTCAAGAAGATAAAGTTGCTTTGTTGTATATTGATTTAAATGACTTTAAAAGTGTGAATGAAGACTTCAGTTTTGACATTGGTGACGAATATTTAAAACAATTTGCCAAAAAACTGAGTCAATGTGTACGTGATGGTGATATTGTTGCCCGTTTAGATGGGGATGAATTTGGTATTGTACTTGCCCCCATTGACCAAGAATATGATGCCTGTACTATTGCAGAAAAGGTATTAGAGACCGTCACTGTTCCTATGTCAATTCAAGGAAATATTATTCAAGTTGACTGTAATATTGGCATTAGTTTATATGCAAATTCCCAAAACGAAGAGGGTGTAGCGGACAATATCGATATTCTCATTCAATATGCTGATATGGCGATGTACCTTGCTAAAGAGTCAGGTAAGAATAGTTACCATGTATATTCTGAGGTGACACTTGAAAATTAGACATCAGCAATTAACATAATTTCTAAACTTATCTTATCCACTACTTTTTACTGAATTCTGATTGCTGACTCCTGAATTCAGTACGCTACATTTTTTCTAAATTCTTGCAACTAACTGTTTGCTAAAAATTTAAATCAATAAGCTGCTATACTCTTTAAAAAACTGCAAATTTATGAAAATCCTCATGACTACTCGTGAAAACCATATGGATAAACGTTATGGTTTAGGCAAAAGTTTGACGCCTATCATTGATGAATTGACTTTGCGTGGCATTGAAGTTGGCTATCTTTGTCAAACGGATGCAGGTGAAAAAAGTCGACGATGGTTGCGTCATTTGCATACTATTCTCGTTAAATTATTTGCACGTTTTTTTAAAGAAACCGAATTTATTTCTTTGGCCTGGGGTATTTTGGAACGTATCAATATGGGTCGGTTGGCAGCAAAAGTCATGGTGCGTGATAAATATACACATGTTCATTGCCACGATCCACTTATCGGCGCAGGTTACCGTTGGTTTGCACGCATTCGTTGGTTTGCCACTCTGCGTTTGGGACATATTGCAAGATGGGGTGTGACTGAGCATGGTTTTGGCTGCTATGCCCAAGCCTTTCATGAAGATGGTGCGCGTTTGGGCACTTATGTCATGCGCTGGTTGCGTAAATGGGAAGCTAAAATCTTACTTAAAGCGCATTGGGTGATTACGCCAACTCAATTGGGTTTAAATCAGTTAGCGCGAGATTTATCCATTTATCCTACCCCTAAAACTTGGCATGTAATTCCTCATACCCGTCCAATACTTAATTTGTATGATAAAACAACGGCGCGACAACAATTGGTCTGGTCACCTAATTCACTCTATATTATAGCGGTTGGCCGGTTTGCCCCACTTAAACAGTTTCCAGAGCTCATTCAAGCTTGTGCGCAGCTAGGAAAGCTGGACTTCCAATTAGTATTTATTGGCGAAGGAGAGCGTGAACCTCTGCAATATTTGGCTGAAGAGCTAGGTATAGGGAATAAAATTAGTTTTGCTGTATCAAATGATATGGGTTTGTACTACTCAGCGGCAGATATTTACGTGAGTACTTCAACGACTGAATCATTTGGGTTAGCCAATTTAGAAGCTTTGGTGATGGAATTACCCACAGTATGCACTGCGGTGGGTGGTGTGCCAGAAGTGATGGGTAGTGGTGGCTGGTTGATTCCTCCTCAAAATATACCCGCTTTGGTGGGCGTATTACAAATTTTAGCTGCCAATGAAACTCTGCGTATCCACTGGCAACAACAGGCAAAACAGTGGGCACAATCTTGTTTGGATATAAAAACGGTAGTGGATGCTTATTTGAGGGCTTATGAAGGCAGGCATTCAGAAACTAGCCTTCAGACGTCAGAATTCAGAAATAAGAATGATTTAGGCGGAATGGAGTTTATAACTCCGTCCAAAGCGTTTGCAGGAAGCATTGCGTCCACCTTCGAACAATGGCATCAGCAAATACAACAGTGGCAATTATGTCCTTTGCCTAAACCGCTTGAATTACCTGATCAAGCAAACATTTTATTAATTGCCCCACATCCTGATGATGAAGTTTTAGGTTGTGGAGGAACTTTGTCATTACTCCAACAAAATGGTTGCCATGTAAAAGCGGTTGTGATTACCGATGGTAGTCAAGGTGATCCCCTAAATTTTAGTGATGAACCCATCGTTCCACGTCGTCAACAAGAATCTAGAGAAGCATTAGCAATTTTAGGCATTCAAGATGTAACTTTTTTCACGCAACCTGATGGTGAGTACCAACATTCTGAAGAGATAACCCAGCAACTTCACGAACTATTAAATGATTTTTCTCCAGATTGGTTACTGCTTCCCTCAATTTTAGATTACCACCGTGATCATGTCGCGATTTGTTTATCTCTACTTGATGTTTGGCAACAAAGGGGTTGCCAAGCACGTTTGCTGATGTATGAAGCTTGGGGAACTATTCCCGCGACTTGGATAGTGGATATTAGCCAAGTATTTGAACGCAAAAAAGCCGCCATTCGTTGCTATCAATTGCCTTTGCAATACGTAGATTACTTTGCAGCCTGTATTGGCATAGCTAGCTACCGTGGTTTATACCTCACAGAAGCCCATCAAGGCGAATATGCAGAAGCTTTCGTAGAATTGCCAGCGACTCAATGGCAAGCCACTTTGACGCATTTATATCAAATTCGGGAATATCAAGAAAGATTTTTACAGTCTTAGTATGTTCACTATTCCCAATTATCATATCCTAAATAAAATTCACGAAGGTCCAAACTCAACTGTTTATCGTGCTCAGAGATTATTGGACCAAGTGGCTGTTATACTCAAAGTTGTACAAAACGATTACCCCTCCCAAGAAGAGGCTAATCGCTATAAACAAGAGTATGATATTGCCCAATTGATTGATAGTGACCATATTGTAAAAATTTATGCATTGGAACAATGCCAAAACAAACCTTTTATTGTTTTAGAAGATTTTGGCGGTGAATCTCTTAAAGTATTACTCAATATCTATCCTTTTAGCTTTATTGAATTGTTGACAATTTCAATTAAGCTCGTTGAAGCTCTTGCCATTGTTCACCGTGCCAAAATTATTCATAAAGATATTAATCCAAGCAATGTTATTTTCAACCCTAATACCCAACAAGTTAAACTCACTGATTTCAGTATTTCAACGCTGTTACCCAGTGAAAATCCAGTCCTAAAAAGTCCCATTGCCTTAGAAGGAACGATTGCCTATATGTCTCCTGAACAGACAGGTAGAATGAATCGTCCGATGGACTACCGTACTGACTACTATGCACTTGGGGTTACGCTGTATGAACTTTTTACCAGCAAATTGCCTTTTGATGCTAATGATGCGATTGAGCTAGTTCATTGTCATCTAGCCAAACAACCAGTCCCCCCTTATGGACTCATGCACGTCAGTGCAGATAGGCAAATCCTAAGAAACTTATCAGCAATTATTTTAAAATTGCTGGAAAAAACACCTGAAAATCGTTACCAAAGTCTATGGGGCATCAAAACTGACTTGCAGGCTTGCTTAGACCAATTTCAAGCAGGAAAAATTAATACCAACTTCATTGCAGGCCAACATGATGTTTCCAATAAATTTCATATTCCTCAGAAATTATATGGCCGTAATTTAGAAATAAAAATGTTGCTAGATGCTTTTGAATGGGCCTGTTTTGGCAATAGTGAAATGCTACTTGTCTCTGGCTATTCCGGCATTGGTAAAACCTCATTGGTCAAAGAAATTTATAAGCCTGTCACTGAAAAAAGAGGATATTTTATCAATGGTAAATTTAATCAACTACAACGCAACGTTCCCTATTTTGGTGTCGTGCAGGCCCTTCGTAACCTCATACAACAACTGCTGACTGAAGAAGAAACTCAACTACAGCATTGGCAAAAAACTATTCAAAATGTATTGGGAAAAAATCGCACCTTGATGACAGACATTATCCCCGAACTTGAATGGATTATCGGTAGCCAAACCAGCCAGCAGGAAGTTATTTCGAGTGAATTACGCAACCGTGTTAACTTGGTGTTCAAAAAACTCATACAAATTTTTTGTCGACCTGAACATCCGCTCGTAATTTTTTTAGACGACCTACAATGGGCCGATGCTGCCAGTTTAAAATTACTTACCTTGATTGCCGCTGATATTCCCTACCTATTTTTGATTGGTGCCTATCGAGATAATGAAGTGAGTCCCACGCATCCTCTGCGTCTAACTCTGGAAAAAATTCAACAAGCTGGTGTAACTGTTAATACGATTCACCTTACGCCTTTAACATTACCCTACATTGTTCAGTTTATTGCTGATACGCTCAATGCCAGCGTACAAAGTGTCAAGCCACTTGCCAAACTCATTGTCACCAAAACTGCGGGCAACCCCTTCTTTATGGGAGAATTTCTCAAATCTCTTTATGCAGAAAAACTTCTTAATTTCAACGAACAACAACGTATTTGGGAATGGCAGCTAGAACACATAAAACTAAGGGATATTACCGACAACGTCGTTGAACTCATGACGGATAAGGTGCGTAAACTTGGAGACAAAACCCAACAAGCCCTTAAACTTGCCGCTTGTGTTGGCAACCAATTCAGTTTACATATCCTCGTTATTTTCTACGAAAGAAGTCCACAAGAAATTTCCAAACATTTATGGGAAGGCATAGAATACGGCCTCATACAACCGCTACCCATCAATCAATTTCAAGCTGCGTCTTCTCATACCGTTACCACGGAGTACAAATTCTCGCATGACCGCATTCACCAAGCAGTTTACTCCCTGCTAACTGAAGAAGAAAAACAGGCAAATCATTGGCAAATTGGGCAATTACTCCTGGACACTATGCCTGTCGAGCCTCGCAAACAAAACATCTTTGCTATCGTTGACCAGCTTAATGAAGGCATGGCCATGATCGATCACGACTCAGAGCGAGACGAATTGGCCCAACTTAACCTTATCGCCGGAAAAAAAGCCAAAATTTCTGCTGCCTATGAACCGGCATTTGAATACCTTGATATTGGCATGAAACTGCTTGCCGATAGTGGTTGGCAAAGACAGTATGAACTCACACTTGCTTTGATAGTTGAAGCCATTGAAATTGCTTACCTCAATGCCAACTTTGATGAAGTCGAAAAACTGGCGGCTATAGTTTCTCACAAAACCAGGAAATTGCTTGATAAAGTCAAAGTTTATGAAATTCAAATAAAATCTTATACGGCGCAAAACCGCTTATTAGAAGCCATTCAAACGGGACTCAATGTTTTAAAATTACTTGGCTTCAAATTTCCTCAATATCCCACAGCCTATCACACCTTGCAAGGTAAACTTTCAACTAAATGGCATCTGCAATTTTACCCCATACAGGCTGAAAACATTGAGTTAACAGAAGCAATTAAAACTGATGGTCGCCAAATTAAGCACCTTATTTATCTACCCAAGATGAAAAATCCACTTAAATTGGCAGCCACCCGTATTCTAATGAGTGTTGGATTAGCCGCCTATTCTGCGATGCCAAAACTATATACGTTAGTAACTTGTAAGCAGGTAAATCTGTCCCTATGTTACGGCAATACGCATTTATCTGCTTATGCTTACGCTGCTTATGGCCAATATTTATGCGGTAATGAAGGCGATATTCACGCGGGTTGCCAATTTGGCCACTTGGCTTTAAAAGTGTTAGATCGTTTTGAAGCTAAAGAGCTAAGAGCTAGAACAGCTTATATTGTCAACAGCTTTATTCGTCATTGGAAAGTTCATTTGCGTGATACGCTGCAACCCTTATTGGATACCTGGCAAATCGGTTTAGAAACGGGTGAATTAGACTTTGCAGGTTATGCAGTGTTTAGTTATGCAGCCCATGCCTACTTTTGTGGGGAAGATTTAGCTCGTTTGAGCGCTAAAATGGCTGATTACAGCCAAAGTATTCGTAAATTTAGGCAAGAACGTGCGTTACATCTGCATGAAATCTATCGCCAGGCTGTATTAAATTTACAAGATGCTGAAACAAAGCAACCCACACAATTGATTGGAGAAGCTTGTAACCAGCAAAAAATGATCACGCTTTATCAACAAGCTAATGATCGTAGCGCTCTATATCATGTGGCGTTTAACCAATTAGTGTTAAATTATTTATTTGAAGATTATAAAACTGCTTCCAATAGTGCGGCTTTGGCAGCCAAGTATCTTGATGGTACCCATGGTTCATTACCTTTTGCCTTGTTTCACTTTTATGATGCCCTCAATAGATTAGCGTTATATCCTAGTACAGCTATTGCTAAACGCAAACGATGGCTAAAAAAAATCAAAGCACATCATCAAAAAATCAAGCAATGGGTTAAATACAACCCTATGAATTACAGTCATAAATCTGCATTGTTATCAGCAGAAATTGCACGCGTTTATCATCACGAGAAAGAAGCTCGAGAATATTATGATCAAGCAATTTCCCTTGCAAAACAGCATCGTTATCTTAATGAAGAAGCCTTGGCCTATGAGTTAGCTGCTAAATTTTATTTAGGTAGAAAACAATTTCATGTAGCGCGTTATTATTTGCATAATGCCCATTATGCTTATTTGCGTTGGGGTGCAGCCGCCAAAGTGAGGCAGTTGGAAACCCGCTATGCTCGTTTTTTGGCGCCGCATGATAATCAACTTTTTTATCCTAATCCCTATGTCACCAGCACCACCACGCAACCGAATAAAAGCATTGATTTCATCAGCATTTTAAAAGCCTCTCAAGCCATTGCTGGCGAGATCATGCTTAATCAATTATTAGAAAAATTGATGCAAATTGTGATGGAAAATGCAGGTGCACAACGCGGTGTATTAATTTTAGAAAAAAATGGGCAATGGGTGATTGAAGCGCAAGGGTCATTAGAGCGGCATGAAATTAAAGTATTACAATCGGTTCGTTTAGAAGATATTCCTCTAGAGGATGCCACCTTGTCTATTCCGCTGACCTTGGTTAATTATGTGATGCGGATTCAAAAAAGCATGGTGTTAAATAATGCAGCGCAAGAAGGTAAATTTACCCGCGATCCGCATATGGCAAGATATCAAATAAAATCTGCTTCCTGTGTTCCGCTTCTAAATCAAGGGAAATTAACGGGTGTCTTATATTTAGAAAATAATTTAATTGCCAATGCATTTACACCTGAATATTTAGAAGTTTTGAACCTATTATCGTTACAAATGGCTATTTCAATTGAAAATGCCAAATTATATGCAGATACCAAAGGTTTAAATACGCAACTCCAACAAAGTGAAGAACGATTTAGGATTATTGCTGAAACAACCCCTGTGGCCTTGCTTATTAGTCGTTTTTCAGATGGCTTAATTCTCTATGCCAATGCTCAAGCAGCTACTTTATACGGAGTGCCAACACAACAGCTCATTGAAAATTATGCCACCACGGATTTCTATTACTATCCAGAAGATAGAGAAAAATTATTAGAAAAATTTAGTGAACATCGTTATTTACGCAATTATGAAGTAAAATTTAAAAAAATTGATCAAATGCCTTTTTGGGTTGCCATTTTTTTACAGCCTATTTTATTTAAAAATCAACAGGCTTTGTTTGCCGCAATCCATGACATTACCGAGAAAAAGCAAGTTGAGCAAGAAAGAATTCGTTTTACTCAAGAGTTAGCAAGCTTAAATAAAAAATTAGAAAATTATTCTTATACGTTAGAACAAAAAGTTGAAGAACGTACCCGAGAATTACGCAAAGCTAATCAAGAATTACAACGATTAGCAACGTTGGACGGCTTAACGCAAGTGGGTAATCGACGGCAATTAGATGCTTATTTAGATGAAATGTGGCAAAAATTAGGTAAAGCCAAACAACCTTTATCTTTAATTTTATGTGATATTGACTATTTTAAGGCCTATAACGATACTTATGGCCATCAAGCGGGAGATGATTGTTTAAAAAGAGTTGCTCAGGCAATGGATCAAACGGTTAACCACCCTGATTTGATTGCACGCTATGGGGGGGAAGAATTTACTATCATTTTACCCAACAAAGTGTTAGATCAAGCAGAAAAAGTGGCTCAAGCAGTTCATGAAGCGGTTGCCCAACTTAAAATTCCACATGCTAACTCTCAAGCTAATGAATTTATTAGTTTAAGCATGGGGGTGGCTAGCATGATACCCACCATCGAGCGTAGCGAAAGTGTGCTGAGTAATACAGCAGATCAATCCTTGTATCAGGCTAAAAACAGTGGTAGAAACAAAATTGTTTGTGCCAGATAAATCTCCATTTTATCTCAGCATTTTTTTGGCTACTGCTTTAAGTTGTGTATTAGTGGTTGGGTTATTTAATTGGCTTATTGATCCATTTGGTATTTACCAAAACGTTAAAATTTCACGCCTTAATGCAGCCAAACCCCATATGGATGTGATTGGTAAATATAGCCTTAAAGCGATTTGTTTATTAGCCGATGATTATAAAGTTGCTATTTTAGGTACTTCTCGTTCAAATAGAGGTATTTCCCCCTTTCACGCTGCATTTAAGCCTAAAGGTAAAACTTACAATACTTCCCTGGTTGGCGCTTATATCAATGAACTTGATAAAGTTGTTAATTACATTATTCGTTATCAAAAGCAGGTAAAACTCATTATCTTTTCTTTAGATTTTTTTACCTTTAACGAATATAATATTACCAATATTCACTTTGAACAATCCCCTTTTGCTGGTAAACACTATTTTTTCAAAAAACTCCCTCAGTTATTTACTTTAGATGAAGCTTATTATGCTTCGCAAACTTTGCTACATAATTTAACGACTCAATCAGAAATAACTTCTTTGTGTCATAAACAAGGTTTTTCAACTCGCCCATTTTTATTGCCTCACCGTCATTTATTCACTAATACTTTGGAAAAGTTTTTTCGTGGTAAACCTTTGTATGCAGGATTTTGTTACAGTCCTAAAAAATTGCAAAAATTTAAGCTTATTTTACAAAAACTGCATCAACATCAAATAAAGGCAAAATTTTATATTTCTCCTGTTCATGCATTACAGTTGGAAGCCTTACGAGTAGCTAATTTATATCCTACTTTTGAACAGTGGAAGAGAGATTTAGTACATATTTTTTCTGACGATGCTCAATTATATTCAAATGTAGCCTATCCATTATGGGATTTTAGTGGCTATAACACAATTACCACAGAATCAATCCCTAGTGACTTGCAACCCATGCGTTGGTATTGGGAGTCGTCTCATTTTAAACAACCCGTGGGAGATTTAGTCATTGACAAGGTTTTTGGTTATAGGGATGAAAGTCGTCAAATACCATTAGATTTTGGTATTTTATTGACATCAGATAATATTGAAACTCATTTATACCATACGCGTTTAGCACAACAACAATATCATCAAACCCATTCTCAGGAAGTTAAAATGGTTGAAAATTTGGCAAATAAAGTGTTACGCAGAGAAAATAGGGCATGTTTAAGCAATCTTCTAGTAAATTAAGCGTCTATTTACCATTAATATAGCATTTATCGCTAAAACTACTGACCCACTGAGGACGAAAAACAACGAGGATGGTAATTAACATACCGTTTAAAAAAGCTTCAGGAAACAACATTACAATGATAAATAATGGCTCATCACCTAATTGTGTCCAACGGTAAGTATCGCTCAACAGCAAAATACCCATCCCAGTCAGTCGACTGGCTAACATGGCTAGTGCGCCACCAAAAAAAGCGCTGGCATAAATATAAATAAAGAAATGTTTGGGTAAAAATAAAAAAGCCAACCAATAAATACCATAGGTCACCCAAATAGGGACAATACCATTACAAAGTGTATTTAGAGAAAAGCTTGTCCAATCAGCGTGTCCACTTATTGTGAGTCCTAATTGCACCAATGTGACATTCAAGATTGCAAATTGCCAACCAAACATCAATGTAACAGTTGTCACTAGCAATAGGTGAAATTCTAACCCGAGTGTGATACCTCCGCTGAGTTGCCAAATTAGCCATAGGATAATACAGCTGGCAAAAAAAACATTGGCATCATTTGTATTTTTTAAATGATGCCAAGGGGCTTGCCAAATAGCAAATATTAAAAGAGGAAAGTAGAAAAGATGGCTTCCCCATAGCCAAATATTGGGTAGGAGAGACGTCGAAAAATTCATGTTTCAACTAAATGACGTTATTTATCCCTAATTAGTTTCGGGCGCTGTTGGTTTTTGAGGTATCTTATTCAAAATATCCTTGGTTGAAAACATTTTAGCCAGCTGTTGTTTTTCTACATGGTACAAATGGACGAATTTGTCATCAATTTTTTTCCACCATTGACGTAAAGTTGAACGCACTAATTTATTTCTTGGGATAAAAGCAGGTACGTTTTTGGAAATTGTGTGACGGACCCAAACAAGGGCTTCATATTCACCATTCTCTTTGGGTGTAATTTTTGTCACTTTATACTCTTTAACTTGAAAATCTGTATCAAACCCTTGTATGTATTCAATCTCTGATAATTTTTCACCATCTTGCCAATTTTCAAAAGCATACATACTTTTATAATCTGGTTTGGCTTTTGACCACTCAGCCATGTAATCACCAATTGTTTGGGTCAACATAGTATCAACAGATTGCACAGCTTCTTTTTTGGCAACTTCGGGCTTGGCCTTGTCTTCAGCAAAAAGTGACGTATTTGACATACCAAACGCAATAGCAATGACTAATATTAATTTATTCACCAATATAAAACTCCCTAAACTTATGATTGATGACAATTCTAACAGCTTTTTAATACATTAGTGGTTAGATTTATTTATCTTAGGCATGAAAAGTTATTTCAGTTACAGATACTAACGCGATGCTCGACTTAATAATCTAGAAAAGAGTTTAAAACGGCATGTTTCATTGCTATATTTTTATGACCACAACAAGAATATAGAGGAAAAAGAA
>JADGDF010000027.1 GCA_016745055.1 Thiotrichaceae bacterium
AACTAAGCTTTGCCCTTTGATTGAGGAACAAAAACAGGCTAACCGCCAACTGGATAAAATCCGTATTACGGTCGAACATGTAATACGAGCTCTTAAAATCTTCAAAATGCTTGCGCTTCGTTACCGAAATCGTCGTAAGCATTTTGCTCTACGGTTTAACCTTATTGCTGCTATATATAATAAACTAATTATTTAAGCTTGTTAATAAGTTATTTCGCAAGAGGTCTAATACGAATCCAAACAAACCTAAATACTCTCACAATGCCAATTACACAAATCATCAAAATTGATACAAGGTCTGTAACAGCTACGACAATCCTGGGTACACTAATTGATAAATATGAAGTAATTACTTCAGGTGTGTCATAATTCGGAGAAAATGAATTATCACACCATACTATAAAGCTGGTTAAACATTGAATTCCAACAAAGATACATACGACAACAACCAAGTCAATAAAAAAATCCCGAAGAAAGTCAAGAGTGGGATGCAATTCAAAATATTTATCTATATCCATAATATTCCCCCCAATAATATGTAGTTAAAACATTAAATTTGTAATGAACCGGTGTCTCGCAGAGTTTTTGCGGTGTCCACGAAACACTTAATTGGTAGCCCCAAATGCCTTTTTTCATAGCAACGTTATTACTCTAGTGCATCAAGTTTCACAGTGGGTGCTTAAGGTTGCTAAACAATTATCCACCTGTCACATTCATATACCGCAAGATTTTAGGTTGATTATTGAGTTCAAATTCGTGATTTTTAGGTTTTAAATTCATGGCATGAACAATTGTCTGCTTTAACGGCTCAATTTCACCAGGATGGGCGCGGACGACACGTTTTAAATCCACAGAATTTTCTTGGCCTAAACACAATAATAAACGACCTTCTGTTGTCATGCGAACTCGATTACAGGTATCACAAAAATTATGGCTGTGCGGTGAAATAAAACCAACGCGGGTATCGGTATTAGCAATGCGATAATATTTAGAAGGTCCTGCGGTTGTTTCCGTGGTTAGCAATAGGGTAAATGTTTGGGATAAATCTTCGCGAATTTTGGCGCTGGGATAATGCAAACCTGCATAATCATGTTCTACCGCTAACCCTAATGGCATTTCTTCAATAAAGCTGATGTCCATACCCTTATCAATCGCAAAGTTAACCAAGTCGGTAACTTCTTCATGATTACGATTTTTCAAAATAACAGCATTGAGTTTGATGCGTTGAAATCCAGCCGCTAATGAAGCATCAATACCTTTTAACGTATTTTCTAATTTACCTGTACGGGTGACTTTCTGAAAACGATCAGCTTTTAGGGTATCCAGGCTGATATTAATACGTTTGACACCAGCTTCTTTAATTAATTGAGCCATTTTAGCTAATTGTGAGCCATTGGTGGTAATTACTAGCTCTTTAAGGCCAGGCAAACTACTTAACTGTTCAAATAGTTGCAAAATACCGTGACGCACTAAAGGTTCTCCACCTGTAATACGGATTTTATTTACACCTAATTCGACAAATGCTCGCCCTACCCAAGCTAATTCTTCCAGGGTCAATAGTTGCTCACGGGGCATAAAGGTCATTTTTTCATCCATGCAATAAATGCAGCGAAAATCACATCTATCTGTAACGGACATTCGCAAGTAGGTTATTTTGCGGTTAAATTTGTCAATAAGTTCAGACATCCATGCCTCCTCCTGCCATTAACATTTCTATTTCGTTCACGGAACGAGGTAATGCTCTCGTGAGTACTTCATTACCTGCTTCAGTGACGAGTATATTGTCCTCAATACGTACACCAATATTCCACCATTCCTCAGACACACCTTCAGTACCCGCAGGAATATAAATGCCAGGTTCAACTGTCATCACCATATTTGGTTCTAAAATACGCCAAGTTTGTTCAATTTTATATTCACCAACATCATGAACGTCCATGCCTAGCCAATGACAGGTGCGATGCATAAAGAATTTTTTATATGCTTCTTCTTCAATCAACGTGTCCAATTTACCAATGAGTAGTCCCAACGCTTTCAAACCTTCGGTAATGACTTGTACGGCTGCTTCATGAGGTTCATCCCAACGATTTCCAGGATAAACTTTATCAATAGCCGCTTTTTGCGCGGCGAGTACTAAATTGTAAATTGTTTTTTGGGGTTCAGTAAACACGCCGTTGACAGGAAAGGTGCGTGTGACATCCGCTGCGTAAAAATCAAATTCAGCCCCCGCGTCAATTAGCACCAAATCCCCGTCATTTAGAATACAATCATTTTCAGTATAATGGAGTATGCAAGCATTGGCACCTCCAGCAACAATAGCTGGATAAGAAGAATAGCGACTGCCGCTGTACATAAATTCGTGATTGAGTTCGGCTTCTAACTGGTATTCAAATAACCAAGGCTTGCAAGTTTGCATGGCACGTTGATGACTGCGCACAGTAATAGCGACGGCTGCGCGAATGGCTTGTAATTCGGCTTCACTTTTATATAAACGCATATCATGTAACACATGATCCAACGTAAAGATTTCACGCGGTGCACAAACGCCTTTACGCGCTTGTTGGCGCAAATTATTCATCCAGCCAATGACTTTTTCGTCTAATTCAGGATGACAACCCATTGGATAATAAACCCTATGACAGCTTTCCATTAAACCAGGCACAATTTCATCAATATCGGTAATCGGAAAAGCATCATCAGCCCCATAAATCTCGCAAGCGCCTTCCAGACCTGCTCGCTTACCATGCCAGGTTTCTTTTTCTTTATCTTTTTCCCGACAAAATAAAATATATTGCCCCTGTTCTCTTTCAGGCATAATCACGGCAAGTGCTTCAGGTTCAGGAAAACCAGTGAGGTAGTAAAAATCGCTGTCAGGCCGATAAGCATAATGTACATCCCGATTACGAATGACTTCTGGCGCAGCAGGAATCATGGCAATACTCCCTTCGCCCATGATGTCTATTAATTGTTGGCGACGTCGCTCAAATTCGCTTTTTTCCATGTTTTATGATTACCTTGATGCAAAAATGGTCATTGACTCGTGACATAGTTTAAAGTTTATACGGAGTGTCTGCAATATCGTTGTTTTTGTTTGAGTGAACGAAATTATTTTATTACCTCCACATTTTGGTAATCTTGCATGAGTTGTAATAAATTTATTAGATATTGAGTATTTATCTGATTTTTGTGAGAAAAAATGCTATTAAGAAGTACAACATAAGGTTAGTTTCTCCTTCATTTGATGCGATGAAAGAGGAATAGTCTTTAAACATCAAACCTTGCAATCAATCATAATCACCTGTTAGAATAAGGTTATAGTAACGCATACTAGAATTTTTTAGCTTACTTTGTTAAGCAACTTCTTTTTAAACTATATATCTAAGAATTACGCCTTACTGTATTAATAAAGTGATACAAGCTAGTATGAAATAATTCTGCCACAGAAGTTATTTTAAGGGGTTAACATGGCTATTTTAAAGTGTGAACACTGTGAGTGTACCAAAGAAGTTGCTAGCCAATATGCAGGGAAAGCAGTGAAATGTCCCTCTTGTGCACAACCAACTACCGTTCATGATACGATTGACTTATTAACAGGATTTTCTGAAAAATTATTAGAATTTGAAACACAACTGACAGAACTAAAGAATACTACAGCAGAACCTACGTTGGAGCCTTCTTCTGGTAATTCATTGGCAGAATTTTCTGAAAAATTATCAGTGTTTGAAACACAACTAACAGAACTAAAGAATACTACAACAGAATCTATGCTTGAACCTTCTCCTAATGATTTATTGGCAGAATTTTCTGGAAAATTATCAGAAGTTGAAACACAACTAGCAGAATTAAAAAATACCACTACAAAATCTACACTTGAACCTTCTTCTGATAATTCATTAGTAGAATTTTCTGAAAAATTATCAGAAATTGAAACGCAACTAGCAGAATTAAAAAATACCACAACAGAGCCTACGCTCCAGCTTGCTTCTGATGATTTATTGATAGAGCTTTCTGAAAAATTGTCAGATTTTGAAACACAACTGACAGAATTAAAGAGTACAACAGGTTCTACGCCTACACCTTCTTCTGAGTTCAGCGATGAATTGACTCAAACATTAAGTAGGATTTTCAGAGATCATCGCATTGCAATGACAGAATTTAACGATGCGACGAAAAGTCGTGATGCGATTACCCAACGTACGGAAAAACATACTTCACATCTATTTCGTTTTAGCTTTATAGGACTATTTGCAGTGATTTTCGTTCTGTTATTTTTTATCTTTGAGCTAACAAGTTATTTTAAAACACTTTCACAGCCAATTCTCAGTGCCAATAATACTGGTGTAAAAGCTCTCAGTAGCCATCTGGTTGAAGTAAAAACTAATTTAGTTCAGTTGAATACGCTATTGAAAGAAATGAATGTTGAATCCGAAGCTGGTATGAATATCTCAGTAACAGAAGTAAACCAAGATGTCGCTAATATAAACTCTTCGATGGAAAATGTGCAGGATTCATTGAATAAAATGACTGATAGTATTACTTATCTTGTGGAACAAATGGAAAGTTTTGTTGAAAGTGAGAATGACCCTCTTAGGTATCGCTATTACCGCCGGTAATTGCTTTTAACGGCCTAATTACAAATAAAAATCAATGCAAATCAAAATTCAACCCTTGATATTTACCTGACTAATCAAAATATATTAAATAAGTAAAAATCAAAAACTGAATTTTGATGTGTGTTAAATGTAACTATTGGTTTAAACTCACTTACTCAACAACTTAATTAAGGAGTAATATCGTGCCTGAGCTCTATCTCTCACGTTTATTTTATGCAAGTACTGCAACTGAAAAGTATTCCTCTGCCGAATTAGGTGACATATTAACCTCTTGTCGTAAAAATAATCCTGCTTTGGATATTACTGGCATGTTATTCTTAGGCAATAACTATTTTCTACAATGTTTAGAAGGCCCTAGAGCAAACATCAACGCACTATACAAACAAATTCTTGCAGATGAGCGGCATGCTAAAGTGGAAGTATTAGAATTCAAGGAAGTCTTTAGCCGCTACTTTGATGAGTGGGCCATGAAATATGTAGGTTCCATGAAAGTTATCAACAAAATTCTGAAAGAAACAGGATTAAAAGAATTCAATCCTTACATGGTTGATAATTATACCTTAAATTTGATGGTTGAAGCGTTCAGAGATTACAATGAACCCGAAAGTCCTACAGTAGCTGAAAACAGCGGCATTAAAAAGAAAAAAGGAAGTTTTGACGTGCTTGGATTTTTTAAACGTTCTTCGTCCGTTTAATACGTCAAATGCCATTAAACCTATCCGAAATGGTATCAACTTCCAATTTCACAGAAATAGGTATCTTTCCCGAAAGTGCTCGTAAGTTGGGCCGAAAATCTGAAGCCCAACAAAATATAACTCTTCAATTCAATGTTAGATTTTCTATTTTCCAAAAGAACTCCCTATTACCATTTAACTTCTTTAAGCTAAAAAATGGAAAAAGAAAATTGTCCTTAACCAATTAATGGAATTACTTTCTACATTTAAGTTAGACATTCATTTTGATGTTTGGTGAAATCTTAATAATTCCTAAGTGAGCGTAAGGTCACTACTATTAAGTTAAATCTGGGCAAAGGACTCAATTTTAAACGAAATAATCCAAAACTTATGTTCTACTCTCCAACATAAAGTCATAGTTCCGCAATTTTGCGTTTTTAGGCGAGTTTAAACATATCACCACCCAATCTACCAAGCTTGATGTCAAAAATAAATACTAATTCTATGAAAACACGTTTACAACTCTACATTTCTTTAATGCGTCTTGACCGCCCAATTGGTATTTATCTGTTACTGTGGCCCACATTATGGGCAGTATGGATTGCTGGTCAAGGCCAACCACATTGGTTGATTGCAATTGTATTTGTTGCAGGCGTGGTGTTAATGCGTTCAGCAGGATGTATTATCAATGATTATGCAGATAAAGACTTTGATCCACATGTCCAAAGAACAAAAGAAAGGCCACTTGCCACTGGTCAAGTCAGTAAAAAAGAGGCTTTAGTATTATTTGCAATTTTATGTTTGATTGCATTTGGATTGGTGCTATTAATGAATCAATTTACTATTTTACTTTCATTTATAGCCATATTTTTAGCTATGACATACCCTTTAATGAAACGTTATACTCATTTTCCACAAGTTTATTTAGGGATGGCTTTTGGCTGGGCAATTCCAATGGCTTTTGCTGCACAAATAAATACGATTCCACTGCTTGCTTGGGAGTTGTTTATTGCAAATATTTTATGGACAGTTGCTTATGATACCAAATACGCGATGGTTGATCGTGAAGATGATTTAAAAATAGGTGTAAAATCAACTGCTATTTTATTTGGCCAATGGGATAAGTTGATTGTAGGAATTTTAGACGTTTGTGTTATTTTAATTTTATGGCACATTGGACAGCAATTATCAATGACTTTATCTTATTATTTGGGATTATTCGCAGCTTTAAGTTTTTTTATTTATCAACAATGGTTAATTAAGGAGCGTTTATCTCAACCGTGCTTTCAAGCTTTTTTGAATAACCATTGGGTAGGTATGAGCGTTTTTTTTGGTATTTTCTTCCATTATTGGATTTAAAAAGCCGGACTACTTTTTTTTGTAATCCAGCTTAACATTTTAGAGTCAACAAGTCTAAATTTGAAGATAATAGTTTGTTATGCAGGCTCTTCAAGTTTTCAAGAGAAATTGCAAAAAAACTACGACAAATTAATCTTCTTCTTCATCTTCATCCCAATCTTCGTCATCATCCTCATCTTCGTCCCAATCTTCATCATCTTCGTCGCTACCTTTTCCATTTTTGGTTTTGCTTTTCTTTTTCTTTTTCATTTCAATACGATAAACGACATTGCGTTTGTCTCCACTGACATAAATAATACCTTTCTCATCAATGGCAACATCACTGAAGAAGTAAGTGGGAGGAGCTACAGATACGGTACTTGGGTAAACGGTGTTACCCACGCCAAGTTTTTTGGCAATTTTCTTGATTTTTGGTTTTTTACCTTCTCTAAATTTAATACGAGAAAGCTTACGTTTGCCTGTTTCTACTACTAGCATTCTACCTTTTGCATCTATAGCAAGCCCTTCTGGCTGCGATAAACCCTTAGCAACAACGGTTGGTCCAGGAAGTTGTTGGCCATCACGAATAAGTTGTAAAATTTTGCCAGTAGACCAATCACCTACCCACAAATTGCCATCTTTTGCGACAAGCCCTGCAGGTGTCACTAAGCCAGAAGCTCCATCAGCAAGTATAGTATCTCCCTGAGCATTTCTCATAACTACGCGTGGGTTGCTGAAATTTTCGCCTAAATCGGCTACAATCAAGCTATCTTGGTATCGAATTGCATTAACAGGTGCAAGAAAGTCGTTATATTCTGCAATAATTTCCTTAGTTTCTGGATTCCAAACTTGTACTGCAGGAAAAACCCAAGACGATAGCACAAGATTACTGCCATCAGGAGAAACAGTAATTGGAGAAATTATGCTTCCTTCGGTCAAATAGTTATACTCTTCGCTTAACTTTTCGCCTGTCTCCCCATCAAATTCTAGTAATGTATGGATATTACCAACAAAAATAGAAGTTTTGTCTCCATTTGTAGAGACAGAAATCCCATTAGGTGTAACTAATCCTCCCTTTAACACTTCTCTTATATGACCATTTGGTCCAATTTCTGAAATACTTCCATTAAAAAAGTTAGAAATAAATAAACGATCATTGGAGTCAAAGGCAAAACGATTACCACCTGCACCCAAACCAGCAAATATAGTTTGTGTATTAGTTTGTTCATCAATAGCAAGAATTTGCTCTAACGACATATCACTGGCATACAGGTTTCCTTGACTATCAAACCTAACAGAACCAGGAAGTGTTAAAGCATCAACAACTACATCTGTTGTTCCTTGATCTATGTCTACCTTAATTATCTGTTCACCAAAGATAACAGCTCCATATAACAAATGATCAGGATTAAAAGCTATGCTAGAGCTTGAAATATTTTCATCTATCAGCCTTGGAGGATTGATTAATGTTGGATCAAGCTCATATAAACCACTACCAAAAATATCTGCTGCTGCAGTTAATCTACCATTACTAGAAAAAGCAAGGGAGGTAATAAAAGGGGTGATGGATTGACGGCTAACATTAAGGCGGTCAGCAGAAAGTTTTCCAACTTCTCCCATAAAAAAAGATGCCCAGTAGAGGGAATTATCTGGACCTATAGCAATTTCCTCTGGCCACAAAACTCCATCACTTGGATCAAAAGTATCTAACATCTCTCCTGTTTCAGGATCAATTTTGTAAATTTCATGCGCAAAAATACTTGCGGCATAAAAATTATTTTCTCCATCAAAAGCCACTCCATTCACGCCACCTCGAATTGTAGCGCCTTCAATCAAGATTGTTTTGGTTGATGGTGCTGCTGCAAAAGATGACGTAAATAAACCAAAACTAACAGCACAAGCCCAAACAGCTAAATAAATACCTTTCACTAATTCTTCTCCTAAATACTCATACCAACTTTAAATTATAGCAGGTTTACTTACCTAATAAACTTTTCTCCATAGCATTTGCTGGGAAGTTCAAATCTTTTAGCTTAATTCTACTGATGTTATTTTCTCAATCCAACTTATTTACCTCATTTTGCAAGATAAATCTTGCTCTCTTCCAGCGGATAAGTAGATAACATGAGCTGTTATACATGTCAGTCTAATTAGGCTGATTAGATTTCATACTCATCAAATCTGTTTGTAACTGAGTCAATGCTATTGTCCAATTCTGGTCTACAGTTTGGCGATAAAGTCTAAATTCTTCAAACCATGGAGATGTTTCTCCTTTTGTCATATATAACCATTCAGCTGGATAAGGAATTAATACTCGCGTTATTCTGCCTAATCCTGCACGTAAATGCATGTTGGTATTACTGACACCAATGTATTCATCAATCAAATATAACAATGCTAGCATGATTTCTAAATCTTGATTACAGTGACTAAAATCATGGATTTTACGATTTAATAATTGTCCTAACTGCTGAATTTCAGTTTGTTCAGGATTACGTTGCAGTACTAAAATGGTAGCAGATAAAGGACGTAATATATTGGCTAACATTTCCAAAGGAATATGGCGATAGACTGAACCTGCCAAATCTTGGCCTTTTTGCGGTTTAAAACCACCCCACCAGGTAATACCAATGTAAGGAGGTTCTCCAATTGCTTTTAGCCTTTGCTGCATTGTCTCCAATTTTTCTGGTAATACTGATAATTTGAAAGGCGATGGAATTTGTGTAATCTGTCCAATTTTTAAGGCTAAAGGTAGATCGGCAACTAATAATTGATGCGTAATATCAAGTTCGGCTAATTGACGTAATTCCTTAGCTGTCAAAACTTTATCCAAAGCTGGATGTCGTTTGGCCAGTGGTGCAATTTTATCACTGGCATGATAAGCAAGGCTTGCTCCACGGGCTTTCAATAAGGGTGCAAAACGTAAAAATAATAGTTCATCCCCTAAACCTTGTTCTTGATGTAGCAAAAAATGTTGGCCTGTCAGATTTTTTAATAATTGAGGGACTTTACTCAGTTGGTATATTGTATTTTGTCTGGTATCGCGCCAATGATATTCTGACCAACCTTGTGTAAAATTTGCTTGTCGCAATAAAATTAAAGCATAATTTGAATGGGCAAAAGCATCTTGTGGATCAATGTCAATTGCTTTTTGGAAGTAAGTAATGGCACCAGTTAAATCTCCCATTTCTTGCAAAGCTGCGCCTAAATTACTGTAAGCTTTGCCATAATTTATATCTAATGCCAGAGCTTGTTGATAACTTTGAATAGCTTTATCCAACTGGCCGCGTTTTTGATAAAGTATGCCTAAATTATTATAAACCTGAACAAATTGTGAATCGCGCTGCAAGACTTGTTGATAACAATCAAAAGCTTGGTCCAAATCACCGTAAGTTTGATAAACGCTGCCCAACTGATAATAAATTTCCACAGTGTGTGGAGTAAGTTGCAATGCTTGTTTATAGGCTTGAATCGCCGCTTGCCACTTATCTTGGGCCTGTAACACTTTACCCAGTTTGTGCAACACATTGGCATCATTGGGGATAAGTTGGGTCAATTTTTGGTAGCACGCCTCACATTCAGCTAATTTCTCTTGTTGCTGTAAAATAGCCGCTAAATTACGATAAGCTTCAACATAAGTAGGTTGCAAGATAATAGCTTGTTGATAATAGGCAATAGCTTCATCCAATTTACCTTGTTTTTGATAAATGACCGCTAGATTATAATAGGGTTTTGGATAGTCTGACTGGAAATGAATGGCGTGTTGGTAAGCTTGAATCGCAACATTCAACTTGTCTTGTGCATGTAATGTATTGCCTAAATTATTATGCGTAATGGCATGTTCAGGTAAAAAGGTTAAGATTTGTCGATAGCAGGTTTCTGCTTCTGAAAATTGCTGTTGGCCGATAAAAATTTGCCCTAAATTACCATAAGCTTCGATGAAATCAGGTTTTAAGACAATGGCTTGCTGATAGGCTTGTATTGCTTGGATAGTTTGTTGTTGAGTTGTCCAAACTTTAGCTAAATTGAGGTAATAATGCGGATTTGTTGAGTTAAATTGAATGGCCTGTTGAATAAGGTCTAATGCTTCATTTGGATGACCCGTTTGCCAGGCTAATACACCCATCATGTGAAGTGTATCAGCATGTTGCGGCTGTTGTTGTAAAATTTGTTGGTACAAAATGTTTGCTTGAGTAAAGTCGCCCGCTTGATGGGCTTGTAGCGCTGTAACAAAGGCTGTTTGAATCTCCATTAATATTCACGAGTAATAATATAACTGGCAAGTTGTCTTAATGGATCAGCTTGTGTGCCAAATTCATTTAAACTATCTGTGGCTTCAGCAATTAAAATGTGTGCCATACGTTTGGATTCAGTCAGTCCTAATAAGCTGGGATAAGTCGGTTTGTTATGCACAGCATCTGCGCCTTGATTTTTACCTAATGTTTCTGTATTAGCCTCAACATCCAAAATATCATCTTGAATTTGAAAAGCCAAACCAATACATTTGGCATAATGATCTAATTTTTCCAAGGTTGTATTATCAATAGTTTCATTACATAGCGCCCCTAATTTAACGCTAGCCCGAATCAAGGCACCAGTTTTATGGATATGCATATTCTCTAATTCTGCAATGTTCAACGCTTGTCCCATTGCTGCCATGTCAATTGCTTGGCCACCTGCCATACCGCGTGAACCACTAGCTAAAGATAATACTTCTACCATGTTCAAGCGATTTTTGGCCTGAATTTGTAAACTGATATCATGGCTTAAAATATAAAAAGCTTGAGTTTGCAAGGCATCACCCACCAATATTGCAGTTGCTTCGTCAAAGGCTTTATGACAAGTGGGCTTGCCTCGTCGTAAATCATCATCGTCCATTGTGGGTAAATCGTCATGCACTAACGAATAAGCATGAATTAGCTCAACTGCGCAGGCTGGTGTGTCCAATATTTCGTGTTTGAGTTCAAATAACTGTCCCGTTAAGTACACCAGTAGCGGGCGAATACGCTTACCGCCATTGAATATCGCATAACGCATGGCTTCGTGTAAACGAATTGGTTGAATACTATCGGCAGGCAAACGGGTTTCCAATGCCGCATTAACCCGTTGTTGGTAATGGGAAATTAATTTTTTTAGAGACATAATATTAGTCAATAGATAAATGCTGAATGGCTTTTTCTAATTGAGGTTTGAATTCAATCATACGTGGTTGTTGCAAAAATTGCTTCAAGGTTGGGATGGCTTCTACAGCATTTAAACTAACCAACGTTTGAATAATTTCCTCAGTTTGCCATTTATCATGCGTGGTGGCTAATAGGTATAAGTAGTATTGAATTGGTTGTTTAACATTAGGTGAAAGTGGACTGATTTTAAAGCTTTTGGCATCAAGCAGAAATTTTTCACCTTGATACAAATCTTGATTATTTTCACTTAATAAGCGATCACTGGTAATAATTAATTTTTCACCTTGCCAATTTTCTGCACTGATCCAGCCTGGATAAGGATTAAGCGAAAACAGGGGTTCTTCTTGATTGTTAAGCAGGGCTTTAACGCTGATAATATCTAAAATAGGATGTCCTTCTCCCACTGACAGAATCGCTAAAAATTGTTCTGAAGGTGAAACTTTAACATCGCTCACATAACTCATAGATTGAGGTGGTTCAAGTTTATCGTGATACATTTCATCATGATTAATCTTAAACCAGTTGGCACTGTCTTCACGGATATTAATCGCACAAATATCAGCATCCACAGTTTGCAACGTTACGCACAAAAAATTTGCGGATGGATTTGCTAGTACAGAGGCATGTCCCAAAATATTCAGCAACAAGGCTAACTTGAATATAGTTTTTATCATTAATTTGCCAGAATACTCGCTCGTTTACGCGCATTGAGAGCGCACTCTTTATCTTCCATACCTTCGCAGGCCAATGAAATCACTACCCAATTTCTGACCCGCAACCAAGTATAATTTTTATTATTACTTGCTAACGTATTAGATTTATTGGCTAAGTTAGCAGCCCGTCGCCAATCGGCCTGTTGTAAACGCACACCTGCAAGGTTATGCCATAACACAGGATCTCTTGGCTCAATGCGTAATGCCCGCTCCAGTAAAGACGCTGCTTTTTCACTATCTCCTGCGACAAAAGCTTCTTTTGCATCTTGTAATAAAGAAAGCACAGCAGAAGGTACTTCTGCTACCTTTAAATAGCTGGCAGTGTGAGGGTTTGCGGCTAATGTCCATTGCCCTAATAGAAGATAGCCTAGCGCTACCCATCGAATATAAGTTGGAATCTTCATCAGTTTATCTCCTGATAAATGGGATGATAATGCGTTTCTTGCCTGATTTAAACCATAAATCATCATCAATTAATCTATTATAACTGAATTAAAAGAGAATCAGAAACAATAGAGCGCCCTTAGACAAGTAGATACATTTACTTATTTAATATTTCTCTGTAATATGAATATGCTGAAAACACTGACTGTCGTAGGAAATAAAACATGAAACAAATAAGATTTAAAAGGTTGGCAATAGTTTTAAACTGTTTGGCTTATTTGATTGTACCTTATAGCTGGGCTGACACAGAAAAAGTAATTGCGAAAATCAATGATGGACAACTGACGGAACAAGATTTAAGTGCCCATTTTCAGGCCAAGCTAGGCGAAAACGCACCTGTACCTCAAGGACTAGAACGCACTCAAGTTCTAAATGTATTAATTAACCGCGAAATTATTGTCCAACAAGCAATTAAGGAAGGTGTGGACAAGTTGCCACAGACTCAGGCAGAGTTGGCAGAAACACGGTTGGATGTATTAACCAATGCATTTATGGCCAAATGGTTACACAGCAATAGACCAAGTGAAGCTGAAGTGAAGCAAGAATATGAGAGACAAGCTGCGTTACCTTCCCCTCAGCAGTTTAAAACTCGCCATATTTTAACCCAAATGCGTCAACAAGCTGAACTAGTCGTTATGGAGCTAAATCGTGGTAAAGATTTTAAACAACTTGCCATGCAATATTCAATGGATATGATGAGTAAAGCGCGTGGTGGTGAATTGGATTGGCTCTTTCCCATTCAAATGTTTCCTTCTTATGCGCAATCCATTGCACTCATGCAACCTGGCAACTACACACCCATGCCGATTCAAACTCCAGCAGGTTGGCATGTTATTTTGTTAGAAGCCGTCCGTAATGCGCCCAAACCTAAATTTGAAGAAGCCAAACCCATCATTATGCTACAAATTCAGCAAATGCGTTGGAATCAATATGTAGCCAGTTTACGACAAAAATCTAAAGTAGAATTAGTGAATCGTTAAATATTATTTGTGGTGATGTTGTATCCTAATTTATGGGTCTTGAAACGAATATATAAACCATGAACATGCTCCTTTTGTATTGACTAATTATTGGTGTAAGCATGGATGTTTCTTACCTTATACTTAGAGCTAAAACGTAATAGAAAGGAATATGGAATGCCTGGAGTGCTCTGGGCATTATATATAATTGTTCTGCTTTACAGTGATACTGAAATATGGATTTCAAAAATAATAGATGGGATTTTATTTACAATATTCCACCTGTTAACTCAGTATATTATACCTAAGGCAGATCAAGTATTTTTAACTCGTAAAGTGAATAGGCAGTAACATCGTCAGCCATTCGGATAAATTGCGCGGAACTTAACTAACTATATTCCTCACTCCCAAACTTTAGTTTGGGAGTATCTGCGCAGGAAGTTCAGCTTCCCATTCACAAAGCAGATTGAAAGGATTTCTACTCAATAATTTCTATATCAATGGGTAATTCAGTGTTAAAAACGACAACGCCTGAATCTAGGCGATAGCCAAAAAAGACCCTTAATATTCCACCGGCAATAAATTTACCTGTGTACATGGTAATTTCATGTGGATTTTGAAGAGTCACATCTGCTTGCCGTGCAGTTAACAAAGTAACATCCATATTCCACTGTAGGACATTCATTTGCTCATCCAGCATGTAAAATAATTGTACATTATCATTAGGTGCTGGTGGGACATAACCTGCAATGACTAAGATATCAACTTGTTTACCAATATGATCTGTATCAGGGGTAATCACGCCTTTGACAATCACTTCATCAGAAAGATTTTGAGTTACTTTAGTAACAAAATCAGCGCCATTGACGGAAATACCTCCAGCAAAGTTTGCATCTACAGTAACGGGAAAACCATCTTGGTTTATTCCACCACCACCTCCAAGACTAGGAATAACAGGAGGTGCTTTGGTGACAGTTACTTGGGTGGTGCCAAATACTTCAATATTATTTGCTAGCGTTGCTGTAATTGTGTAAACACCTGTTGTTTTAGCAGCAGTATACTGTGTCGCTACTTGGCCATCTCCATTGGTTGTACCAGAAATAGGAGCAAGTCCAGCAATGGTGGAGTCACCTGCAGGTTCTTTTACTGTAAAGTGAACTGTTTTGCCAGTAATTGGGTTACCAAACATATCAACCAGTTTAAAACCAATGGGCGTTGACGTTGCTTCTGTCACAATGTCTTGATTTTCGCCACTTGCCACTTCTAAGTTAGCAGGTAAACCCACTGTTATGGTTAAATTAGTAGTTGCTGATTGTAAGGAATCAGTGGTCAGCGTTGCGATAACTTTGTACTGGCCAAGATCTTTCAATGTATTAACGCGAGTAGAAGCTTGCGCTTGGCTATTAACACCTGCTTGGGTGGTTGATAGTTCGTTGCTCATAAATACATTGGTTTCATTAACCAAGGTAAAGTTAAGCGTGGCATTTGTGTTTGGGTTTCCTAAGGCATCAGTGACTTGGAAAATAATATCTGTTGAGGATTGTCCTGATGGTACAATTTGCTCTCCTCCAGAAACAACTGTCACAGCTGCAAAAATGTTTATGTGACTCATTAAACACAAACTACCCACTAAAAAAGGTATATATTTTTTTAAGGCTTGAGTAAACATGAAAAAAACCTCACTAAAGTTTTAGATAATAATTAACTATATTATAGCGCAATTTTAAAAAAGATTATTAGTCTTACAGGATTATTCAGGGCCGTTGTACATTAACTATTTTTAATTATATCCATAAAATAAATTTGATATTTGGGTAAAGATTCCATTATTAGCCTTAAATTTTAGGCCCAATTCATACATGATATTTTCACTCTGTCATACTTTTAGGCAAGGTAAAATAAAATGTACTTCCCTTATCTATTTGACTTTCAACACCCACTTGACCACCACATTTCTCAATAATTCTTTGTACAATAGACAACCCCAAACCATATCCTTCAATTTTTGCTTGGTTGATGCGCGTGAAAGGGGTAAATAATTGTTGCTGTTGTTCTGTCGTTAAACCAGGGCCATTATCATGAACCCAAAAACGGATAAAATCATTTTCTTGAAAAGTAGCACCTAATGTCAGATGAGGTGGGCAACCACCGTATTTTAACCCATTACTGATATAATTTGCCCAAATCTCAGCAACCCAAGATGCATGGCCAATAGCAATAGGCCATTGTGTTGGCTGAGTAATGTCAGCCTGGTAGTCTTTGATCATTTTTGCAAGACGTATTTGCACTTGCTCAACGATTTTACCCATATCAATTGCTTGCAGAGTAATTTTCTGTTGATTGATACTTGCTAACGATAATAATGCATCAGTAATATTGACGATATTTTCACCGGCTTGGTTAATTATTTTCAATAATTCTAATGAATTTTTATCAACTATTGTGTTTAAATCTTCTAACAAAATTTCCGTGTAACCAATAATAGTATTAACGGGATTTTTAATATCATGAGCAACAGAGTGAGCAAAAGCTTCTAAGTCCTGATTTTTTTGCTGTAGTGACTTTTGTAAGTATCTAATCGTTAAATGGGTATTTATACGTGCTAAGACTTCTTCTTGCTGAATAGGTTTGGTGACATAGTCGACTGCACCAACTTCAAATCCCTTGACTTTATCTATCGTCTCCGTTTTAGCCGTCATAAAAATGACGGGAATATCTTTAGTTTGTAAATTTGCTTTCAAACGTCGGCAAACCTCAAATCCATCCATATCAGGCATCATAACATCTAATAAGATTAAATCTGGCGGTGTTCGTTCAATCTGTTCAATCGCTTTTTTACCATTATTGGCAATTCGAACTTTAAAACCTAAATTTTTTAAATAATTAAACAACATTTTCAAGTTAGTTGGAATATCATCCACCAACAGCAATTCACCCTGTCCAATTTCCATAATAACCTCTCTATTCTAAATAGGGCTTGATAAATATTTGCAATTGGTCTAAGTCAAATTCATCTGCCAAGCGTTGTAATTCCTTCGCAAAAGGTGCATATTGTGGATCTAATGTCATTAATTGATTGGCTTGTTCACTAATGGCTTCAATATCGCCATCAAGTATAAAGTTATGCAAGGTTTGTACGATATTTGTTGGTGGTGCCAAAATTGTTTGGTTTTGCTCAGTTTCAGCCACTTGTTCTTCTTCATATACCCAGTCCAGCTTTAAATGAGTTCTCAGTTTTTCCAATAATTCCTCTGCCTGAATGGGTTTAGCCACAAAATCATCGCAACCTGCATTAAAACAATCAAAACGATTTTTATCAAAAGCACTGGCAGACGCACCAATAATTTTTACTTGTTCCAGTGTTGAGATTTGGCGTATTTGACGCATGGCTGCTAAACCATCCATCACAGGCATGAGCAAGTCCATAATAATTAGGTCTGGTAAAAAATGATTTGCTACTTTAATACTTTGCTCACCATTTTCAGCTTCTTTAATTTCAAAACCTAGTGAAGACAATAAGTTAACCAGCATCATACGGTTAGGTGCTTTATCATCCACAATCAAAACTTTACGAAATTCGCCTTGAAGACCAACAATTTCACGTTTTTGTATATTTTGGGTTTGCCAATCTATAACTTTTGGTAGGGCTAACGCAAATTCAAAAGTACTGCCTTGGCCGATAATACTTTGGATTTGAATTTTCCCACCCATCATTTCAACAAATCGTTGGCTGATGGGTAATCCTAAGCCTGTTCCTTCAACGAATTGTCCATCATCCACTTGCCGAAATGGCTCAAAAATTGATTTTAGTTGTTCTGACGCAATACCAGGACCTGTATCTTGAATTTTAAAATGTATTTTTTCTTTATGACAATTAACTTGAAAAGTGACTTGCCCCTGAGTGGTAAACTTAATCGCATTACCTAATAAATTAATTAATACTTGACGTAAACGTACTTCATCTCCTATTACGGCAATAGGTAAGTCTCTACAAAATTTATAATTAAGCTCAATACGTTGCTGGGCACGAATTTGCATCATATTAACAATTTCTTTGAGAAATTCCTGTAATTGAAACGCTTGCGTATGTAATTCCATTTTACGAGCTTCGATTTTAGACAAATCTAAAATATCATTAATCAAAGTCAGCAAATGCTCACCTGATTTTTGCATGGTATGAATTGAATCCTGCTGTTGTATCGTCAGTGTTTTGTCACGCCGTAAAATTTGGGTATAGCCTAAAATACCATTGAGTGGTGTTCTCAATTCATGACTCATACTGGCTAAAAATTCACTTTTAGCTCGGTTAGCGGCTTCAGCTCCGTCTTTAGCCACTTTCCATTGAGATTGTATCCATTTCCGATATATTAATTCTTGTTTAAGTTCGTGCCATCGCCGCCATGAAAAAATACCCAATGCAAAAGCGGCAATGATTAATACAATAGCTATTTCATCAAGTTCCCAGTCATCATGTGCACGAGAATATTCGAAAAAAATTTCAAATGCATTAATCATACTTGCTAAGATAAATACGCATATAGAAATTATTGAAATAATAATTAAATCTTTACGTGTATTTTTAGGCGGAGGAATGGGATTTTTCATTTTTTCACTAAATATTATAGTACTTTTATTCACAAGTAAATCTGTAGAAAAATCTAAATCTAAATAGTCAACAAATTTTATAGGATAATAACATGAAATATTATGGAAATATGCGTTGAGGAAATAAATACCCCTAAAATTTAATTAAAATAAAGTAGCTGAATAACTGACACGATTTAGGGCAGAGCTAAATAAGAAAATAGCATTAGTAAGGAGGTGAATGCTCCACAGGAAGGAGGGCTTCCATTTTTTGCCCTCCTTTGCAAGTTCTTATTAAGTGAATGGTTATGAGGACATTAGGTTGAATGGGGTGGAACGTTTGGAGCAGGTTACAAACCTGCTCCAACGTAAGTTTTTAATATGTTGAATTGAATTCAAAAAAGCTATTTAACTGCGGTATTTGGCAAAGAGAAAATTAAACCTGATTGTTCACCACCACCAATCAAAGTTTGTGGGTATTGTCCAGACCATCTTTCAATACTGCGATAATCAATCAATTCTTGAGTAATTGAAGTCGCAATTAACTTATTGGCTTCAGCAACCGCTCTGGCTTCTGCCATAATTTGATAAGCTTTAGCATCAGCAGCAATGCGTTTTTTCTCAGCATCCGCTTTAGCTTGAGTGGTCACTTCAATCAGCTTGGTATTAGCTTCAATAGTTTTGATCTCTTGGCTCTTCTTAGCCTGCTGTTCAACCATGGTTAAACGTTGCTCTTCTTGTTTGGCTAACTGAACTTCTTCAATCTTTTTGATTACCATACTCGGTAATTTAATTTCACGCAAATTGATGTTATTGAGCAAAAAATAAGGGGCAGAAGCTTGAAAGTCTTCAGACAATTGAACTTTTAATTCGACGCCAATTTGCGAACGTTTAGAAGCAATTTCCTCTGCTTGATATTTACCAATGACATCGCGTGCCACTTTACGAATAATAGGGTTGATGAGCTTTTGAAAATAATTCCGACCATATTTTTCCAAAATCATATTGGCTTCATCAGGGATCGGGGTGTACTGCACAGACATATCAATCCCGATAGGCAAATTCTTATTATCCATCACTTCAATGCGTCGCACATTGCTGACACCATCTTCTTCATAGCCGCCTTGTCCTAAATAGTTGGCCGTTTGCAATTTGATGTCAAACACTTTAACATCTTGAATAAAAGGGACTTTAAAGTGAAGCCCTGGTAATTTTACTTCTTCACTGTATCTGCCAAATGTCACTAATACACCAACGGTCCCGCTTTGAATTGTGTACATGGCAGCAAATATTGAATACCCGATTAAGTATAAAATCAGCAGAAAAACACCAATCCCGATGATGGCTCTTGGATTTGGACCATGATTAGACATAACTTACCCCGCTGTTGAAAAAACTATAAAATATACTGACTTAAATCTTCGTTTTTGACCAGCTCGGCCAAATGTTGATTGACATAATTTGCATCAATGGTCACTGCATCTCCCTGTTTTTCTGACGCATTAAATGATTCCTGCTCCAGTAAATATTCCAGCACGGTGTGCAAACGGCGTGCTCCAATATTTTCAGTACGTTCGTTGACTTCCCAAGCCATCGCTGCAATTTGTTGTATACCATCAGGGGTAAATTCCAAACCTAACCCTTCTGTGCCCATTAATGCAATGTATTGTTCCGTCAAAGACGCATTGGGTTCAGTCAAAATACGCACAAAATCTTCCACTGTCAATGCATTCAATTCAACTCGAATGGGTAAACGTCCTTGTAATTCTGGGATTAAATCAGAAGGTTTGGAAAGATGAAATGCACCTGAGGCGATAAATAAAATATGATCCGTTTTAACCATGCCGTACTTGGTACTGACCGTACTTCCTTCAACCAAAGGTAGTAAATCTCGCTGTACCCCTTCACGCGACACATCAGCCCCATTGCTTTCAGAACGTTTGGTAACTTTGTCAATTTCATCCAAAAACACAATACCATTTTGCTCAACGCGTTCTATCGCCGCAGCCTTTAAATCATCTTCATTCACCAACCGCATGGCTTCTTCTTCTTTGAGCAGCTTCATAGCGTCTTTAATGCGTAACTTACGGCTACGGTGTCGTTCACCGGCAATATTTTGAAACATGCTTTGCAATTGACTGGTCATTTCTTCCATGCCAGGCGGTGCCATGATTTCTACCCCGATACGCGTTTCACTCAGTTCGATCTCAATTTCTTTTTCGTCTAACTTGCCTTCACGCAGCATTTTACGGAATTTTTGGCGAGTGGCAGACTCTTTTTCTTCCAATTCTTCATCAGATTTATGACTGCCCCGAGGCGAAGGTAATAAAGCATCAAGCACCCGTTCTTCAGCCGCATCCAAAGCCTGGTTCTCAACTTCTTCTAAGGCTTGTTCGCGAATCATTTTGATAGAAATATCGACTAAATCGCGGACAATGGACTCTACATCTCTACCTACGTAACCTACTTCAGTAAATTTGGTGGCTTCAATTTTAATAAAAGGTGCATTGGCAAGTTTGGCTAAACGTCGGGCGATTTCAGTTTTACCGACACCCGTGGGTCCAATCATTAAAATATTTTTAGGCGTAATTTCGTTACGCAACACAGGTTCAATTTGCATACGTCGCCAACGATTACGTAAAGCAATAGCAACTGCGCGTTTGGCACTGTCCTGTCCAATAATATGTTTGTTTAATTCTGCTACAATTTCTGTGGGGGTCATTTCGCTCATAATATATAGATAGACACCTTTGCCCTAAGATTCAGGCAGGGTTTCAATGCTCAAATGGTGATTAGTATAAATGCAGATGTCTGCTGCGATATGGAGTGATTTTTCAACAATTTCTTGGGCACTTAATTCAGTATTTTCTAACAATGCTCGCGCGGCTGATTGAGCAAACGCACCACCTGAACCAATGGCAATCAAATCGTGTTCAGGCTCAACGACATCGCCATTGCCTGAAATAATTAAAGAAGCAGTTGTATCTGCTACAATTAGCATGGCTTCTAAACGTCGCAATATACGATCGGTCCGCCAATCTTTGGCTAATTCTACCGCAGAACGTACCAAATGCCCTTGATGTTTTTCTAATTTTCCTTCAAAGCGTTCAAATAACGTAAACGCATCCGCTGTTCCACCTGCAAAACCTGCTATAACCTTGTTATGATATAGTCGCCTGACTTTACGTGCATTGCCCTTGAGCATAGTATTACCCAACGATACTTGACCATCTCCTCCCAAGGCAACAATGTTTTCTCGACGGACAGCTAAAATAGTCGTACCGTGAAATTGTTCCACACTCACCCCTCTTCATAAGCTATAAATGCCTTATGATTGGGCAAATCAAATAAAAATTCAAGTTTTTTCTAGCTGGATAGCTTTTGCTCTAACATCTCAACAACGGTTTGGGCACCTGACAACCCTTGATCTGCAGCAAGTTTAAACCAGTGCAAGGCTTGTTCATCACTTTGCTCTACCCCTTCGCCTTGCATATACATAAATCCCAAGCCATGTTGAGCCAACGCATACTCTTGATCAGCCGCAGCTTGCATCCACTTTAAAGCTTGCTGAAGATTTAAGGCCATTCCTAAACCATTTTGAAACATAATGGCTACACGATATTGTGCGTCAGGATGCCCCAACTCAGCGATTGGAGACAGTAGTTGCATAGCGCTTGAAAAATGTTTAGCTTCAAACGCAGAAAGACCACTGTTAAACGACATCTCATCATCTTCTGAAAATTTAGTTTCATCAAAGCGCGTCATAATTTCCCTTTTTGATACTATTTATATAACGAAAATGATAGCAGAATTACGTTAGCAAAAGGATGAAAAAATTTATTATTGCCAAAATAATTCACAAATTTTAGGGTGATTAATAGGATGATGTTTGTATTATTTGTTTTTGGGAATATGATGGTTTTGTTGGATATAAAGTCATACATTATTTGATTTGCCAATAAAATTAATAATGGCAAGCACACAGGTCTGCCCCTACAAATCTCACATATTTAGAGACCATAGGGGCAAAACCTAGTTCACCCTAAGCTACCTTACGATGTACATTTCAACTTGACCTGTGCCAACACTATTATACTCACCCGATATTTCAAGCGTGTAATCTCCTTCTTGCAGGTAGTAAATTATGGCAGCATCACTGGTATTAATTTTACTAACTACTTGTTTTTCAAAAGCTTTTTGATCAATTAAGGTATTTAATTTCCAGTCCTGATTACTTACAATAAAATTTCCTTCAGGAAAAGTACGCAAAATTAAATGTGCATCTAGGTTAGTTTGAATGCCTTGTTTTTGCATCCCTTGACCAATGCCTTGTAAAATCACACGAGCTGGTCCACCTCTGATTGAAAATCCCCCATATAGATAATCTTCGGGTTGTTTTCCAACATGAGCTGTCGTTATTAAGCTTGTGAGTGAACTGCTTGGTGATAAATCTAAATCATAAATAGCGATTAAGCCAATACCAGGTGGACTGTTAGGTGCTGGAAACACATTAACTGTATAGGTTGCATTTGGTTGAAGATTAAATATATTGTTTGTAACTCCTGATATTTGTTGACCGCTTTCATCTAAAACTGCCATGATAGGTTCAAGCGGCTTATCCTGGCCTTTAGGTATTCCCATCACGCCAATAAAGACTTGTTTTAGTTGAGAGCCTTCTATGGAAAACTTGGCTTTAGGATAGGCTGTGCTGTGACTGACGTAGAAACGCGTACTCAATCCAACAAAACTACCTGGCGCACGTCGTCGCGTATTGCCAAAATCTTTTGTTACAGCATATCTGACACCAGAACCAATGAATACTTCATTGGAAGTTTGTTTAATAGTAGTTAGGCCAAGATGATCATCAGACAGCTTTGGGTCAGCGACTCCGTCACCATTAAAGTCAAATTTAAATTCGCTGCCAGTCTCTTTTATAGCTAGAATAGCTGCATTTAAACTTTGACCCGCTGCAATTGTTCGCCAAAATAAATGCAGTAGTTTCATATTATAAAAGCCAAGCACCATTCTATTTGCATCAGCCATAGGCGTAGAACTTGATGATAAGCTTTTTAGAAAGGTATCAGATTTGCTGTTATTTGGATAGGTACTGTAGTAAACAACAAAGACAGGAATTTCTTTCCGTCGTAGTTCATCCAAAGCAGCCATAATCTCAGTACCACATCTCGTCAGAAATTCAGTCGACAGATAAATTGTCAGAAACTTGGCGTCTTCATAGCTTGTACTTAAGCTACTTTTAATATTTCCACATGTTGCCTTTTTAGGTTGAATTCTTTCACATTGTAAAATGTCACAAGCAGGAGAGTTGGATAAATAGTCAATATCATTTAAGGTATAGCCTTGATAAGAAAGGGCTGCATAGATTTTCTCAACTTCTAGCTCTTGTTGATTTTCAATGATAAGCACCTTAAATTTTCTGTCTCCGACAATTTCAAATGTTTTGCTTTCAGAAATAACATGATTACCTTGTCTGGCGTAAACTTTAGCTGTATATTTTGTACCAGACTCATGGATACTCTCATTTTTCAGCGTTTTTATATGATTAAAGCTGTAGTTTCCTTTATAAATATTATTGTTGTATACCGTATCTTTTTGGGTGTAGTACAAAGTCAAATTAGGCATACCAATAATGGGTTTTGACTCATTCAAGGTTGATACAATGTTTTCATCGGAGATTTCTGGAGGAATAAATGTCACCCAAACATCAACTGGAAGGGAAGATGATTGGCTAATTTGCACATCAAGGTGTAGCTTTTTATTAAGTTTGCTATTGTAATTACTTAAATCAACTCTTGGAGGAGATAAATGGATTGCTTCAATCTTTAATTTGTTTTTACTAACGTCTATCGGTGTACCAATTTCCCAGTCTGAGGAAGCATTTTTCGATGTAATGTTAGGTTTTTGTCCGCTATTAATATTATTTTCCGCATTTTTAAAGGCTTGCCTGACCGTTTGGCCGTTTAAAATCTCTCCCCAAAATAGCGTGGAAAAAGTCATCCCTTGCTTGGAAAAAGTCGCTTTCTCATCTGAGGAACTGGTAATGACAAAGTCGACATTTTTGTTTTCACTAGCCAACTCCTTAAACGAGCCTGAATAGCAGGCATCATAAATAAACTGGATTTTATAGTTTATTTTAGGGGAACTTTTATTAACTTCATTATTTCCTAAGTTTGCCAGTACTTTTTTAACAAGAGAGTAGCTCAGATTTTGATCGAGATTAACGTTATCTAAAACAATTTCTCCTTCTATCTCCTTTTCATCGCCATCTTTTCCACCGATACCATGAGAAATAATATAAATTAATATAGAATGTTCATCTTGTTGAATGTTTCCCTCACCTTGTAAATAACCATCATCATTTTGAGAGAGTTTATTCCTTTTGGTTGCCCATTGAGTCACTGCATATTCGACATTTTCTACGGTCAAGTCCCCATTTATATCATCCGCCAATCCATTACCATCAATGTCGATATTATCTACATTCTTTTCCTTGGTATTGGTACTTTTTTCATTATGTGCAATATAATAAATATCTTCTTTGCGAAACCCTTTGCTGCGCAAAACCCAGTAAGCTTGATTTGCATTGACTTTCATAGCATTGTTGTAATGAACGTCCCCATCTCGTCCAGCTATAATCACTGCTTTTTGTTTAGGAAAGTACTGCCCTGTTTTAAATGATTGAATTCTGTTATATGTAGCGTCAGCAACATAGACTTGAGTCCCATCGGCCGTCGCAGCAATACCACTTGCTCTTCCAAATTGGCCTGCATAACTGCCTTTTTCACCCCATATAGCGGCTAATTTTCCATGCTCTTTACTATTTAATTTGTGAATTTGATTAGTTTCAACATTGGACACGTAAATATAATCTTGTTTATCTGAACTAATAAATAAAGGGTTATCTAAAGGAAAATCTAATTGATGGCAACGGCTATTATTATTACAAGGCCCATTTTGCCATGTTTCAATAAATTCACCAGATTTAGTAAACTTTTTAATATCATGTCGGTAAGCATCGCTGACAAACACAAAATCTTTTGTGACTGTAATGCCAAAAGGCAGTTCAAATTTGTCTACATCACTGCCTCTTTTTCCAAAACTGTATTGATACACCCCCTCTTTCGTAAACACATCAACCGACGCACGAAAACTATCTACAACATAAACATAGTTTTCATCAACAGTAATCCCTGAAGGTACTATAAAGCCTTGGTATGGAGTATTATGGTTAGCTAATTGTTCCAACTCCCAAAAGGAATTAAGCAAGTACAAAGGATCATCTAAATTTAGCTGGGACATATCTAAATTATCAATAGCTTTAGGTAAAAATCCCCATTCTTTTATTAGTTGATCTAACTGTTGAGGTGCAAATTTTTGAACCGAAAAATTACCTAAATTCGTCACATAAATAAACCCATCTTCATCCACAGCAATTCCCATTGGAAATAATAATGAATTTTTTCCAATGATAGATACATCTTCTTTTGAAGCAAGATTTCTTTTAACAACGCGATGATTGAGCATATCTGCCACATAAAGATGACTTTTGGAGTAAGTCATGCCTAAAGGTGTATTAAATTGCCGTTCATCACCACTGCCTGAACGCCACTCATGCTCTCCCTGTTCCTTTGTTGCACCATCTTGTGCTAGCGTATATTGTACGATTGAATTATTAGGGTAACTGTAAATAACATAGGCTTTATCTTGATAAACAGAAACAGCAACAGGTAGTAAAGCATCCTGATTTAAAATGATCTCTGAACCTTGTACACTAAATAATTCTAGGAGAGACGATTTTAGCAAAAATCTTTCAAAGTTAGCAGAAATATTTTCTTTGATAAATCTATTAATTATATCAATACCAATCTCAGTTAAACTATTTAACTTGGATATCAAGTTATAGAATTTCGATTGTTTTATCCTATTAATTTTTGTTGTTTCCTTTTGGTTTGAACGGCTGTTCCATTCCGTAATAAATTGACCATTTTCATCAAACTTGAGAATACGGTTGTTAAGTCGATCCGCAACATAGACATTATTACCTTCGTCTAACGTAAGATTTTTTGGAAAATTAAAAGTATCTCTATCACCTAAATCATTACGCTCCCAAGAATTCCAAGTATCATAATACTGAATTCCCTCTTTTGTGACTGAATATCGACGTATTTGATCAGGTTCGCGGTCTACTAAATATAAATACCCATTACTCCCCATATCCATAGCCAACAAGTGTTTAATTGACCCTTCTGGAGTCTCTGATACATCCCAACTTCCTAAAACATTACCTTTCAAATCAAATTTAGCAATTTTATGTTTAGGTTTAGCAACCCATTGGTAAGAGTTACTTTGCGTATCAAACTGACGCACTATTTCTGAGGAGTTTGTGCCTACCACATAAATATTTTCATCGTCATCAACTACTAGGTCACTTCCTCCAACAATTGAACGTAACTCACCAAATTCATTTAATAATTGGCCATCTAGTGTAAATATACGTATGAAGTGAGAAAAATCTGCGTACCTTCTGCGGTACAACACATAGATTTTGTCATGCTTGATCTCAATTTTTAGCGGTGCAAAATGTTGATGGCTATCTAATTTCCACTGCGTAATAAAGTAGCCATGAGAATTTAATTTGATGATTGAACCACTATTGGTGTTGGCAAGATAAATATTACCGTATTTGTCATTAGCAATATCCATTGCTTCATCAAAATACCAGGGTTGTTCTAAGACAGGAAAGTAATTAGTAAAATGGTAACTTTCTATTGTTTCAGAACAGGTCGCAGAAGTGGTCAAAAACAGGAAGAAAAATAAATAAACCAGTCTCATAATCTATCCTCATAAATTCACTATTCAATGAATAGCATTGTACCTATTAAGGACTAAGATAAGAACTGGTCTACTAAATTAAATTTTGAGGTAAATAAAGCTTGTACTTTCTTTAGAAGAAAATCATTAGCTACTAAGAGATATTCAGACCTGACAAGTTTTAATGCTGCCAGGTCTTCAATTATATGGGAGGTATAGACTTTGTTTACAAATTTACTACACAGCAAATGACGAACCACATCCACATGTGGTATTAGCATTAGGATTACGAATGACAAACTGTGAGCCTTCAAGACCTTCACTGTAATCAATTTCTGCCCCGACCAAATATTGGTAGCTCATTGGGTCAACTAACAATTTTACGCCTTGATTTTCAACAACCGTATCTTCTGTTTCCGTTGTTTCTGCAAAGGTAAAACCATACTGAAAACCTGCACAACCACCGCCTTGCACAAAAACACGTAGCATTAAATTATCATTGTTTTCTTCTTCAATCAGTTGTTTGACTTTGGAAGCGGCACTATCAGTAAAAATTAAAAGAGGAGGGATTTCTTCTTCAACAGCATTCATAGCACATTACTCCTGGGTAAAAATAAGTAAGAAGTTATCATGCGGTTAATAACCAACAAATTCAATACCTTCAAATTTATATTATAATAACATGTCATGATTGAATTTACCCCTTTTGTTATCCAACCGCAAGCTAAACACTTTGCAAACCAACAAAATTTATATCTGCTTGTTCAACAACTAACGCATTGCTATCGCACGCATCAAGTTCAATATAGTTTGTTACAAGAAATAGGTTATCTTTTGTGGCAAACACTTCACATAGATTTACCTTTTATTCATGCGTATCAATTGCATAAAAAATTAGCATTATGCATTGAAAGTGACAATCCTTTTATTCAAGGCTTACCTTGGGAAAGTCTTTATCACCCTGAATTAGGTTTTTTAGGTAAACATCCAGATTTTACTTTATCCCGTTTGCTACCTGGCCAATCAGCCACACAACAACAAATCAAACCGCCACTCAGAATTTTATTATTCACAATTCCGCATCCAGAATTATTTTTTGAAGAAGAGCAATGCCAATTGTTAGAAATTTTATCACCTTGGATAGCACAAGGTCTAATTTATTTACGTATCATGGATGATGGCTGTTTTTCAACCCTTTTCAAACAGCTCCATACGCAAATTTGGGACATCGTTTTTATCAGTGGTCATGCTCAATTCAAAAATGGTCAAACTTTATTCAAATTTGGAGATAAATCCTTTCAATTAACCGATTTATTTCAAACGCAGCAAATTGCTTGTATTGTATTTGCTGCCTGTGAAACAGCTTACACAGATGGCCATTCATATAGTTTAGCGGCACAATTAGTCAATAAAAATATACCGCATGCGATTGGTATGCAAGCAAACTTACTAGACAGAGCAGGCACCTTATTTGTTAAACATTTTTGTGATGATTTACTGCAACATGGACGTTTAGATAAAGCCACCCAACACGCTCGTCAAGCGATGACTCAACTACTGAAAAAAAATGAAATTTGGCAGGCAGCAACGGATTTAAGCATAGGCCAATGGTGTTTACCTGTGTTGTATAGCATGATGCCCACTGTGCCTTTATTTTATAATTTTAAAAATCCTATGCCTCACAAGACTAGATTTTACTCTCTAGGACAGGCGATTGATTTACCAAAAATATTAATTGGGCGTCGAAATAGCTTAAACACCTTAAAAAATAAAGTATCCAGTTGTAAAGTTAATAAATTATGGGTATATGGCGTTGGTGGCGTTGGGAAAACAGCTTTAGTCAATCAACTAGTGAAGCAGTTACAAAATTATCAGATTTTAATTTATTCGGAAAATGAAAAATATTTGTTACACACTGAACTATACCAATATTTTAAACTCTCTAAAAATTCTAGTTGGCACAATATTATTGAAAAGCTAGAGCAAAAAAATTGCTTACTTTGGTTAGATAATATACCCATAGATGGTTATCAAGGATTATTTGACATTTTATCAAAAATAACTTTACAAAAATTAATAATTATCGTTACTGCAAGACAAAAAAATAATAAAACTAATCATTTTTTTGAATATGTATTAAAACGACCTACTTATGAAAGCTTTCAAAAATATGTGCATTATTTAAGTTTGCCTTATGAAAAAGTACAAATACAGTTAATGTATAAACTATTCAATGGTAATTTCAAAGGTGTGCAATTACTTCAAACTTTGCCTTATCAACTAACAGGCCAAGCATTTACCCAGCAATTATTGGTAGTTAAACGTTATTTGCAAAGTTATCAAAAAAATAGGCATCATCAGCTTTAACTTGCACTTAAGCTGTGAGAAATTTTGAGAATAATGAGCGGAAGTATTTACTCAAAATAAAAAAGTCACTATAATGCCTGCTGAAGTAAATTGTTGTTTTCACTTCTCAGATTAGCCTGTCCATACTTTAACAGTTGGATACTAAGAGTGTGTAGCCCCTTTTATAAATGAAAGGGATTCTTTATAATAAAGTTTTACAACGCCGGGGTGGCGAAACTGGTAGACGCGCCAGACTCAAAATCTGGTGATGGTAACATCGTGTCGGTTCGAGTCCGACCCTCGGCATAAACTCGTTATGAAATGAAAGTGACTCTAAATAAGGTTTAACATCTAGGCGGCTGGTGGGAATTTCATTTTAGACGCATATCATTTGTTAAGCTGATTCTTTTCCATTGTTAATACTATGGCATTTTGCAAACACCATCCAATGCTAGTAGCCTTAAGGCTTTTCCTTCCTGACGAATTCTGTGATCACTGCATTGTCATAACATTGCTGGGTGCCTAATTGTGTTTATTGAATACACTTTTACAATGGATGATGGTAAGGTATTACATTACCATGTTGATTTTACGCGATCTCGTAAAGAAGTCTTATCTGATGTACCTGATTGGACAAAATTAGATTTTCATCAATGTCCTAATTGTCCATTGATACCAGAAGAATATTCTCATTGTCCTGTTGGTGTTGATGCTTATGAAATTCTACTCGGCTTCGCGGATATCTTATCTTGTAATGACGTTGATATCCATGTAAAAACCCCAGAACGTGAATACTTTAAACGCACTGATGCTCAAACAGGTTTAAGAGCAATCATTGGTTTTGTGATGGCGAGCAGCGAATGTCCTATCCTTTCTTCAATGCGCGGTATGGCTTATTATCATTTGCCATTTGCATCAATGGATGAAACAGTTTTTCGGGTGACCTCTTCTTACTTACTCCATCAATATTACGTACACAAACAAAACGGTACGCCAATGGATTTAGAATTTGAAGGCTTAAAGCAACGCTTCAAAGAAACCCAAACGGTTAATTATCACTTTCTTGAACGCATTCGTGCGGCAAGTGAGGCTGATTCAAACTTGAATGTATTGGCTACCTTGTTTACGATCTCATCTATGTTATCTCTTTCTTTAGAACGTCATCTTAAAGAGATTGAGCACTTATTTATTTAAACGAAAATATGTGTAGAGCTGCACATAACGACGTTCCATAAATCGTAAGGTCGTAAAAAAAGCTTCAGCAATCGGGCGTTTGGTTAAATTAGTATAAGGTGAGGTTACATAAACCACTTGGGTTTGTGCAATGCATGCCGCCAATACGCCTGTGAGCAACCTGTCATCCACCAACGCAATTTCATGGGCTAATTTCCCACTCAATTGTTTTACTTTATTTAATCCTTCTGGGTAAGGTTTTTTAGCAACATTTGTGATACAATAAACCTGTGGGTACTTGCTTTGAAAGTGGTTTAAGCGGTGATGAAACGGCTTATTTGAAAGCAAAAATACTTGCTCAAAATAAGTGCTACAGGTTTGTAGCCACACCAAAATTTTGGTTGTAGGTTGAATTTCTCCATGAGCCGCTAGTACTCCGTCAAAATCAAGCACCAATACCTTAATACCCATATTTTTTAGTTTTTGTAGAGATATTTGCGCTGTAGAAAAATGGGTCGGTGTTTTTAAATAGATATTCGCCAGTTCTTGTCGATAGCGATAACTCATCTGTAAAGTATAAATAATACGTTGACTAAATTTAAAGATCATGATGACAACTCAACTCCTTGACCTTGATATTCTAACAAAATTTGAAAAACATACTCCACCTAACATTATCCCTAAAATTGTGGCAATGTTTTTCAGTGAAATTAAAACTCGTTATGAGAAGCTTGTTCAAGCTGCTGAACAAGAAGATATGGATAAATTGGAAAGGGAAGCACATGCTTTTAAAGGAAGTGCAGGCGCGTTAGGTGCTAAAAAGCTGCATGAAGTGGCGATCAAATTAGAAGATGCGGCTAATAATCAACATATACAAGAAATTAATCAACTATTAAATAGCCTGCCAACATTAATTGATGACTCAATTGCCGCGCTAAAATTTTACTTCCAACATATTGAATTACTTGAATAGTACAACGCAACTAATCCTGCTCGCTATTTATTAGGGAAGGTAATGCTGCTTTTAAGTATACTGTCATTGACCACAAAGTTAAAAGCGCCGCAATGTAGAGTAAAATATAACCCATTTCATAAATCGGCAATCCCAATAAGGGTTCGCGATACAGTAACATCAAAAGTGCGACCATTTGTGAGGTTGTTTTTACTTTACCCACATAAGAAACAGCTACTTGGGTACGCTGTCCCAATTCTGCCATCCATTCTCTCAAAGCAGAAACGGTAATTTCTCTGCCAATAATCACAGCCGCAGGAATAGCCATCCAAGGCGTTGGATCACTTTGTACTAGTAAAACCAAGGCAAAAGCAACAATTAGCTTATCTGCCACAGGGTCAAGAAATGCACCAAACGCAGAAGTTTGTTGCCATTTTCGCGCTAAGTAACCATCTAACCAATCGGTTGCTGCCGCTAATGCAAAAACTGCTGTTGTGAGCACATTTACCCAGGAAAGTGGTAGGTAAAATGCGATAATAAAAACGGGTATCAGAAAGATACGTAACAGTGTTAATAAATTTGGTATATTCACGGTGCTCAGAAATAGTGTGATGAAATTATATTTTCTCGCGCCTAATATTAAATTGATTCAGGGAGTGCAAAACTTATTTTGTAAAATGAATCTTGCATTCCTTTCGTCTGTAAGGTAAGAGAAAAGCGCATGAGCGCATCAAAACTATTTTGCTAACTTAGCTGCAATTCGCATCCGCAAGGCATTTAACTTAATAAATCCTTCAGCATCTCGTTGATTATAAGCGCCTGCATCATCTTCAAAAGTAGCAATATTTTCATCAAATAAGCTGTTGTCTGACTTACGGCCTGTCACGATAACATTGCCTTTATATAAACTAATACGCACCACACCATTTACATTTAGCTGTGATTCATCAATTAATGTTTGCAGTAACTTACGTTCGGGACTCCACCAGTAGCCATTGTAAACCAAATTTGCGTATTTGGGCATCAATTCATCTTTAAGATGGGCTACTTCGCGATCAAGCGTCAAAGATTCAATAGCACGATGGGCTTTCAGCATAACAGTACCGCCGGGTGTTTCATAGCATCCACGTGACTTCATACCCACATAGCGGTTTTCCACTAAGTCTAAACGTCCTACACCATTGTCACCCGCGACTTTATTTAAGTAGGCTAATATCTGTCCAGGTGTCATGCTCTGACCATTGATTGCCACAATATCACCTTTGACAAAGGTTAATTCCAGCTCAGTGGGTTTATCAGGTGCTTTTTCAGGGGAAACACTCCAACGCCACATTTCATCATTGGGCATAGACCATGGGTCTTCTAGCTCACCACCTTCATAGGAAATATGTAGTAAATTAGCATCCATTGAATAAGGGGATTGTTTACCTCGTTTTTGTTCAACTGGTATATTATGCTGTTCTGCATACGCTAACAATTTTTCTCGTGAGTTCAAATCCCACTCACGCCAAGGAGCAATCACTTTAACATCGGGTTTTAACGCATAAGCGCCTAATTCAAACCGTACTTGATCATTCCCTTTACCTGTAGCGCCATGAGAAATAGCATCAGCACCCGTTTTATTGGCAATTTCTACTAAATACTTGGCGATTAGTGGACGGGCAATGGAAGTACCAAGTAAATATTCACCTTCGTAAATGGTATTAGCACGAAACATGGGGAACACATAATCTCGCACGAATTCTTCACGCAAATCTTCAATATAAATTTCTTTAATGCCAAACTGTTGTGCTTTAATACGTGCAGGTTCAAGTTCTTCTCCTTGACCAATATCTGCCGTAAAAGTAACTACTTCGCAATGATATTCATCTTGGAGCCATTTTAAAATAATGGAGGTATCTAATCCCCCTGAATAGGCAAGTACAGCTTTTTTAACTTCATCCATAGGAAAATTATCTGTTATGTAGAGTTGTGAACACTATTGATGTTGGACTTCTTCGCGCCATGCAATAATGCCCTGAACAAGTTCCTGAGCGACACTTTCAAAGCAGCTCCCATATTCCATTGCAGCAAGAGCTTCTTTTTGCTGACCGGATTCAGCCAGTTGTATTATTTTTTCTGTTTCTTCTAAGAATTTATTATAAATGGTAAAAGTTTTTTCGTAGTGGACTGAGGCACCTAGTTTTCCAGCATTTTCTGTCAACCATTTACCTAGCGGACATTCATCAAAATGATTTTGTCCAGATTGGATGCGATTATACAACTGTTTTTTCCAAGTTGTCAGCGTCACAATAGACATATAAATTTGATTTGCTAATTCGCTCATAGCAAATAATCACCTAAATTTTTGTTAGAAGAAGTGCTTTTGAAATGTTCTAAAGTAAGTGTATTGTAACCGAATTATCATAAACTGTCTGGTAAAAACTTGGACTTAATGAGTAACAATCCATTTGCTTGATAAAATTTACAGTATAAATTAAGTGCTTTGTGAACATAAATTATTAATTTAGTATTTGATTTCCTCGTCTCAAATAATAGAGTTGTATCCCGTTAAAAATCAATCAATTAGCTAGATAAAAGTTCCATAGTCCGGCACATACTCCAATTATTTCATCATATAAATCAATA
>JADGDF010000319.1 GCA_016745055.1 Thiotrichaceae bacterium
AAAAATGTACCGAGCGTTCAATATAAAGAAAAATCTCAACCACTATGTAAAGTGGCAGAATAACTTACTTATACCGCATATTGTGAAGTCACTATCAAAGGAAAAAAGCTATTCAATGGGTGGTAGACACTCAAGTAATACTGGCACGTCCTGCCCAGCCACAAAAACATAAAGAGGGTAAAAGAGTGTCTAAAACGATAACTAAAGGAAAGCCTCTGCCCTTAGGTCTCGTTGTGAGCCGTGTCTTAGATGATAACTGAATGGGTGTTATTGAGTCATTTGAATTCGGTTGACGCACTGGCACTTTGGTACGACTGGCGTTGGATGTGGATCCTTTTTTAAGTGACTGAAACAAGCAGGACATCAATTAGAAAGCTGGCAACAAACCAGTGGTCTTGCTGTGGCAAAACGACTTTTGAGTTACCAGCATGGCTTGTGTAGTTGTCTGGCAGCTTGCAACTTCTCCTCAAACTGAGGCTAAAAATAGACAGGGCTTTTTAATTAAACTCAGTGGGCGACAAATGAAGCATAAAAAGCCTGTGACACACCCCGTGGCTGGATTATGGAACTTTCTGAGCTTGTTAAAGATACTTGAACATCATTCATTAGGTGATTTACTGCTTATGCGTGATGAGCTTGTATCGGCATCTCCATTGTTAGCTCAGCTAATGGAGGATAATTGACTTGTGTAGATTCCTTTGGTTGTAAACCTTGACCCGGGAGTTACCAAATTTTGGGATTTCGCTTTGTTAATTTGAGACCAACTTCACTTGTTGCATAGAAAGAAATAAAAACACAAAACCATCGAATGATATTTACAATGAAACTTTCTTGAGCTGAAAAAACGGCAAAGCCTGCCCATATCAACATTAAGAAAATCATTGGGAGTGTCTGCATGAGAAGCTCTGCTTCCCGCAAAGCAGAGCTTTGCTGGCAGGAGTTACCAAGCAAAGCTTGGTAACGAGAAAAAATACTTATCAAGAATTTTTAACAGATGCGGAATTTGAGGAGATATCTTCATTTTTTCCGACACCAAGGAAACCTCGTAAGATACCACTTCGGAAGTGTTTAGAAGCAATTTTTTATGTATTGAGTTGTAGATGGTGGAATATATCGTATGAATATCAAGAGAGAGAATAAGATTGGAATACGATATACATGAATTTTAAGCGATGGGGCGAGAGTGGAGTATGGCACAAGGTATTAACACATTTACAGCATAAGCATATAGCGGAGAGTAAAATTATTTTTTTTAGATAGTACAAGCGTTAAAGCACATGTATCAGCAGCTGGAGCAAGGAAATCAGAAGGAGAGCAAGGTATAGGAAAAACTAAGGAAGGTACAACAAGTAAAATACATATGATTGCGGCAGGTCTAGATGAAGGAATTCAATTTTCTATTACTGGTGGAAAAGTATCTGATATAAAAGCTGGATTAGAACTCATAGAAAATATGGAGTTCTCAAAAAACCATGAATACCTTGCAATGGATAGAGAATATTCTGCTTATGCTACTATTGAACTGAGCGAAAAAAAAGGAATTATCGTTGTTGTTCCACCAAAAAATCATTCAAAGAATCTTGGGAATATCATAGATTAATTTATGCCTATATAGTCACCGCAATATAATATGTCACATTTAAAAAATAATGTGAGAATAAGCTTTCAACGTCGCATTGATGACGTTTTCTAAGAGCCTGTTGATAT
>JADGDF010000320.1 GCA_016745055.1 Thiotrichaceae bacterium
GGCTCAAGCTAAGGCTATTCGCAAACGAGAACGCTGCGATGTCGATACCCTATTTACTGTTCATTTCAATGGTGACAAATTATAATGCGCTAGCTATATATTGTCGGATGTGAGGCGATTGTTGTTGTAGGTTGGGGTTATTGCTATACTTGTAGTCATATTATTACTCGTTACCAAGCTCTGCTTTGTGAGTCAGGAAGCAGAGCTTGGGAGCGAGAAAAAATCACCTATAAATGTATGTTGTTTTCGAGATGGCGGGTTACAAGTTCAGAAATGGAAAAATTAAAAGCTATTGTACCTAAAAGTATAGACATAGATAGAATAGTCATTCTTTCTCCTTTTGTAAAAGAAAGTTTTGTTAAGAAGTTAATGGAATATTACCAACCAAATAACGTATTAGTTATTTGTGATAAGGTAAATGAGTTAGAATCAGATAACATTTCACAACTTGAAAATGTTGAAGTTAAATTATCGGAATGTAAAGGTATAGTTCATTCAAAACTTTTCTTATTTAAAAGTTCTGAAAAGAATATATTTTTATGGGGTTCATGTAATGCGACAGATGCTGCTTTTGGTCAAAATACTGAAACTTATGCATGGGTTAAATTCCCTAGTTCAGAAAGAAAAGAACTCTTAGATTATTTTAATCAGTTGTCAAAAGATGCTCCAATAAAGATTGAAGAATTTCACTGTTCACTAAACGGGATACAAGTTTTTCTACCTGAGTTTAGTTTAATAGAACCAAAAAATAACTTTGATAAATGGTTGGAAAATGGTGTTTTATTTAATCCAGAAAGTAATACTATTCCAAAAACTTTAAAAGTTGAGTTAAAAAGAGATATTAAAGCTACAAATCAGGATGGTATAAAAGTGCATGAGAAGAAGACAGTGGATATTGAGTTATTTGGTGAAAAAAATGCCATTTTACCTAAAAACCTAGTATATAAAAATTATGCTGCAGAAACTATTTACGGTCACTGGATTCATAAAGATATTAGGAATTCATCTATATTCATAGAGATAGAAAAAGAATTTGGCAAAAAAATTGACGACTTAATTAACTATGTAGAAAAAGAGAAGGAAAAATTGATTAACTCTGGGTATGAAAGATTAGAGAAATTTGTTAAGGAGTCGTTGGGCGATAAACTTGATAGGTATTTTGATAAGCCTGCTATTAAAGGCGGGCAACTAAACTCTGATTATTTTAAAAAAGACTTTCGTGAACAGTTGGAAAGACATATTCAAAAGTATAAAATCTTACGAAAAGAACCTTTCCAACATTATCCTATACCTTCAATTCGGCCAAATAAGGAACAATGGAATAGGTTCGTTAAATCTTTTGTTGAGTTTATTAGACAAAAAATAGAACAAAAACGTATTCATAATAATTTAAGTAAGATTATACGTGATTATACAAAACCTTCACAAGATGGTCTTTTTACAGAAATAGAAATTATGTGGGATGAAGCAACTGATGAGATCATTCAACAATTGAGGTATCAAGAATGGCAAGGGAAAGTTATCAATGATAATTTGATAAAGAAGCTGAAGAAAACAAAAGAAACGTCAAAGAATTCTACAAAGCCAGGTAGTAGCCAGCGTAGGGTGGATAAGCGGTAGCGTCATCCCATAGGCATCAATTTAAGAAATTCCTTGTCTGATTGGATTCAAACTGGTTAATATTTAGAGTAACAATAAC
>JADGDF010000028.1 GCA_016745055.1 Thiotrichaceae bacterium
CTTATTGATTTATATGATGAAATAATTGGAGTATGTGCCGGACTATGGAACTTTTATCTAGCTAATTGATTGATTTTTAACGGGATACAACTCTACTATCTATTGTCTTGCCTAGCAAAAAATCACGAGTTACTTTCCATTCTTTTAAGTTTGTGATTTCAAATAGTTCTTCTGCAGGTAAAGAAAGTAACCAATTTAAATCTAATCCTATTTGTTGAAAACGATCTTTTACAAATAGCACCTCAAGTGAATTTGAAGAATTATCAATTAGCTTTTCCTGCATTAATTTTCGTGTAAATTGTCCTGTCCATACTTTTGCCCCATATTTTCCATGTTGTTTAGCTCCTTCAACTAAAAAACCTTGTTGAATTGTAATGGCTATATCTGAAATATGTTGAGGAAGTAAGAATCCTCTTAAGCTACCTAACCGTGCAAAAATATTCTGTCTATCAAATAAGTTGTCTGCTCTCATTTTTTCAACAAAATCAAGCAGACGATAAGCTCTTTGTATTTTTGTATGTTTTAATTGTCCAAAAGCATTCCAGTTTAGTGTATTTAGAGCATTACTGACTTGTTTATTAATGTCTCTTCTAATAGGAAAGTTATCAGGGACAATGGCTTTCCATCTCTCTGTTATTTCATTAATTTCCTCTTTTCGTTTCTTGGGTAATCCTCGGACAGAAGTATTTTTTTAATATATCGCCTAAAAAACGTTCTGCTCGTTTTTCTATAAAATCAACAGGGTTTTTCTCACTAACTCCTGTTGTTGTCCATAATCGTCCACCGCTGCGAGGCATGGATGCCGAGTAGTCCGCGACTAGCTGGGCGCTCAAAAATAGTATAAAACAGTAGGTAAGGGCGATAGTCCTTGCGTGCGTTTTTTGCTATTTTTGAGCTTCACCCCAGCGTCAAGTCATGGTGGAGTAGGCTAACGGAGTGCGTAGTGCAACGGAGTACGCAGTTGCCGTATCGAGACCGGACGTGTCGGGGCAAACAAACTAGCGTCTCGCTGAGAATTGAGTCGCTCTTAGGGATAGGACGTCCCGGGAGCGTCACGAAATCTCTGCGTGACACCGGTTTTTACAAAAGGAGAAAGAATTTCACACGCAGGTAAAGTAAGACGATGTTCCATAATGTTATTAGAATGAAGAATAACTCTGTCATATAACAGACAAGCTAATTTTAATTCTGATACTAAGCGAGGTAAATCTGCAATATTTTGACTAATAGAACCTGTATAGTTATCTAACTCATTGTAAGTACATATTTTTTCTTTATTCATATGAGATTTTCTCTTTAGCGAACATTTGTTAGATGTTTGATAATTTTAAATGAGCTATTATTATGGCCAGTAATAATATTAGCACTTAAAGTATTTTTATTTTAATGTGTATTATATTACTATATACTTTATGAGATAATTATTAATTTATAGAATCAATTATAAAGGTACATCACATGAAACTACATAAAAACAAAAGTTTTTTATTGTTTGCATCTTTTATTTTGTTTAGCATAAGTTGGATATCTGCTTATGCAGTCACTCACGTAACATGGAATTCTCCCATACCAAATAAACAGTACTATGGCAGCTCTTTCCTTATTGATGTTGATATACAAAGTAGCAATCTTTATAACAGAGTTATTATCGTTGGAAAAGACGAAAACGGTTCCATTTTAGGTGAAAAAGAAGGTAATTATAGCCTCTCACCGTTCTCTGAGTTTTCCCAAAAGTTGAAGTTTTATCCTTCTTCAACTCTGGGACTTTCTCACGATGAAAAACATAAAATTACTTTAGCTGTTAAATTACTGGATAATGCAGGCAATAGTGAGGTATCCAACGATACAGTGACTATTTATTGGTGTCGTAAAACTTCTTGCGATGTTAAGCCCAATACTCCACCAGTTGCTAACATTAGTGGCATCAATTCCAGTTACACTAAAACTATTTCCAGTGTGCAAGATGTTCAACATACTGTTAATTATAGTTTAACAGGCAGTGACGCAGAGGGTTTAGCCTCTATGTCATTTACGCTTGTGGATGCTGATGACATAAATTATGTTTCACAAACGTGGAATGTCAGTGGTAATAATCAAACTAAGACAGGCATAATTTCCCTTCCAGCCACCTCTCAAAGTTATACTGCCAAATTAACAGTTGTTGATGCTAATGGTGCAAGTAGTGAAAAAGTGCAAGCTTTTTCAACTTCTACAAAAAGCACAGGTACAGTACCTATCGGAAAAATTATAAGTATTGAGGATATTTATACACATGTAGATTCTGATATTTCCAGTACATCAGATGTTGTTGAATATAAACTTGTGGGGTTAGATGATAAAAATCTGAAAGCAATTGATTTTACCGTGTCAAGTGTAGATGGCGATGGTCACCAAGTAAAACATTGGGATGTCAACGGCACTTATACAGAAGTAACAGGCCAATTCAATGTACCTGGTTTAATAAAACCCTATATCACTATATTGACGTTGACAGATATAGATGGACAACAAGAGCACATTACTCGAAATTTTGAAGTGGTTGATGGCAGTGCTGTGCAAATTTATAGCGTTGGTGCTCATGAACAAGACAATCATGATTTACGAGTTTCTTTCAGTATTTATGAAAAACAGAACAGTAACTTAGAAGCTTCAATTTTCATTGATGATGATAACATTTCTTTTCGTTACAATTTGCCTAAAGCTAACACTGATGCTGGTAACAATACATACGAATACTTCTTGCATCGCGCTGATGTAGAACGCAAATTATCAGGTAATAGCAGTACGCACTTGCTAAGAGTGGAAGTTCGTGATTTAAGTAATAGTAGTCGCCAACCTGATGTAGAACAAACGTATTTTAATTATACCCCTCCGCCAACCACCAGCCTTACACCGGTTGCGGGTGATATGAGCGTGGCAGGACTGAAGGCTGTACAACTTGAAGATGGAGATGTCTACCTCAGCTTTACTCCTCGTGATCCTATGCTCCATACAATGGATGCCTATGTTTATGCGGGTAATAGCACGACAGCTTTTCATTATCAAAGCATACGACCAGGCAAATTGTTTGATACCAGACTATCCCGATTCACCGTTGAAAACCATGTACGCACGAAAGGTGTACATGCTTTAAGACTAGAGCTTGTTGACAAAAGCGATGCTTCACGTACAGCTACCGCCACGACACAATTTGATTTTTCACCACACGGCCTGCCTGTTCATCTAACCAATAGTTTACCAGAGTTAGTGTCTGGTATTTCCAGACCCTACAAATTTACTCAGGGAGCAAGTGTCACCTTTGAAATAGTTTGGAAAGACTCTGAAGGCGACCGTATTTATAGTGTGACGAGTCGTTATCGCAAGAAAGGAACAAGTAATTGGGTTCAAACGCCTGAAAAATTACAGTATGTCAGTCATACAAATCCCCCCAAGTTTTCAACCACTTTTAATTTTACTGGAAGCGCTGGGGAATATGAGCTTCAATCCATGGCATGGGATGGCGCAACGAGTCGCCATACAGAATGGAAAACTGTTAACACTTTTGTTGTGAGTCCACCTGCTTCGGGTATAGAAAATCGTCGTCCTAAATTAAAAGTGAAACAAGCACCTGCTGCTTATGTTGAGCCTGGAAAACCTGTTGAATTAAGGTTATACGGTGAAGATGAGGATAAAAACCTACAAAAAATTGCAGTGAATTGGAATGATGGTGACACCCCAGTTGATGAACAAAATGCACCTAATTACAGAACACTTACGTTTAAGCATACTTACCATACTAAAGGTACTTACACGATTACGGCACGGGCTTACGATGCGTTAGGGACAAGAAGCCAGCAGATTACTTGGTCTGTGTTTGTAGGTAAACCACCTGTGACAGGTATTGCAGGTAATACAAAATATATTGGTGGACAAAACTACGGAGCCAACACTCCTACAAATATTTCTTCACAAGCTAATCAGTGTGTAAATAACCCTGATAGTATTGGCAAGGCTGATCCTGTTGATACCGCATCAGGCGCACAAGAATTAACTTATACCTTAATGCAGGTAAAAGGTATTCAGCCTTTAGCATTAACGTTAAGTTATAACTCTTTGTTATTAGCAGATAGTTTGGCAGGGAAAGGTTGGAATCTCAAGTTTCTCAGTACCTTTTTACAAGAAGATGAGGTTGGCAATATCATCGTACATTGGTCACCTAATAGCTACAACACTTTCTTACGTCAAGCAGATGGTAGTTATGCATCAGTGGAAATTGCCTGTCAATTTGATACATTAGTGAAAAATATGGAGGGTAGTTATACCTTAACCCGCAAGAATCAGCAGATTTATCAATTCAATGTAGCCGGTGATTTAGTTACATTGCGTGATAATAAAAATCGCAGTTTAGAATTTACTTATGACACTGAACGTCGTTTAACGCAAGTAACTGAACCTCACAGTGGCGTGTATCTAATTTATGAATACAATGCAGCAGGTTTATTATCGGCTGTGAGTGACCCACTCAATCGTCGTACTCGTTTGGATTATGATGCTCAAAAACATTTGATTGCCATTACTAATCCAGTCGGTGATACCACACAATATACTTACAATGAATTTGGTCAAATTGTGTCTGCCACTAATAACGAAGGACAGACATTATTTACCAATACCTTTGATGAATATGGGCGGGTTGTTGCACAAGATGACGCACTGAATAATAATCAGAGTATTCATTTTAGTTATGATGAAACCTCTGTGCCTGGAAAATTGATAACCACAGTCACTAATCGTGATGGTAGTCAAACTCGTTACACTTACAATGCTAATTATCAAGTGGAAACAGTGAAAGATGCGTTAGGGCATGAAACTAAAATTGCTTATGACGATAAAGGCCGACGCCTTAGTTCCACAGATGCCAATGGCAAAACAACTTATTATGGTTATGATGAGCTAGGTAATTTAATGAGTGTAACAGGCCCAAATGGTAACGTGATGAGTTATATCACCTATGATGCCAATCACAATGTATTAAGTACAACAGATGCCAATGATCATGTCACTCAATTTGAATACGATGCTAATAATAATCGTGTGAAAAGCATTGATGCCGCAGGTAATGTCACTCGTTACACTTACAATGAACATCAACAACTTACTCGTATTTTTCACCCAAATCAAGTTGTTGACTATTTTTTCTATGAAAAAGGACGTTTAAACAAAGTTGTTGATGCACTCGGTCGTAGTCGTTTCATGCATTACGATGCAGCAGGACGATTAATTAAAACGGTGGCTAAAGATGGTGCGATGACTGAAATTAATTATGACGGTATGGATCGCGTCATTGCTCAAATTGATCCTTTAGGCCATGTGACACAAATGACTTATAGCACTCGTGATCAAGTCAGCACAGTCAAAGATGCTAAAAGTTCTGTTGCTCAGAATGCTTACAATTCAGAAGGTTGGTTAATTAGCAATACCAATGTTGCAGGTAAAGAAACGCGTTATGAATATGATGATGAAGGGCGCATCATTGCAACCACTGATTCTTTAGGTCAAACGACGCGCATGACTTACAATGCACGCGGTGAAGTCGTAAAAATAACCAGTCCTTCTGGGAAAACAATACAGAAAGTTTATGACGCAGCAGGGCATTTGATTAAAACCTTAAATCATGCAGGCACTGTGATTGAACGTGTTGAATATGATGATAATTACCGTCCAGTACGGGTTTATGATGCAGAAGGTCATGTCATTCAACGCGAATATGATGCAAATGGTAATGTGATTGCGGTGACAGATCAATTAGGTCATACCGTGCGTATGGAATATGACAAATTAAATCGTGTGGTTAAGGTGATTGATGCACGCGGTGCTGAAACGCGACGTGAATACGATATAAGCGGTAATTTGGTGAAAGAAATTAATCCATTAGGACAAGTGACCGAATATAAGTACAATCGTCTCAATCAATTAGCACAAACTGTTGATGCCAAAGGTAATAACACAGACTACTACTATGATACTGTGGGGCGTTTAATTGCCGTTGCCGACACTTTAAGAAATACAACTCGTTTAACTTATGACCAGGCAGGACAGTTATTACAACGTACAGATGCATTGGGTCATTTGGTAGAGAAACTACATTACGATGCATTAGGACAAGTGGTAGAACAAACCGATGCATTGGGCAATCTCACAAAGCTTGAATATGATGTATTGGGTAATGTGGTCAAAATCACAGACCCATTACAGCGTGTGACACAATTGCAATATGATGAGGTTGGTCGTCTTTATGCCAGTATTGATGCCTTACAAGGACACAGTCATCAAAACTTTGATGCCGATGGACAACGTACTGATTTTACTGATCCCAATAATAATGTTATGCGCTTTAGTTTTGACGAATTAGGACGGGTGATTGCAGAAATTTCTGTGTGGGGTGGTAGTAAGCAATACACTTATAATGCACGCGATTTAGTCAAAAGTATGACCAATTTGCGTGGGCAAGCGTCGCAATTTGAGTATGATGCTGCTGGACGTTTGGTGCGTATGACGGATAAAGTCGGTGAAATTGGTTATCGTTATGATGAAAATGGTAATGTGATTGAGGTAACAACAAGTGAAGGGACATTGTCTTATGAATATGATGCCTTGAATCGTATTGTTAAATATACTGATTTGTTGGGTGACAGTATTGGTTATACCTATGATGAAACGAGTAATTTAGCCATTTTATCTTATCCAGATGGTAAGCAAGTCCATTATGACTATGATGTTGTCAATCGTTTAGTAAAAGTGACGGATTGGGCAGGACGTGAAACGCATTATGAGTATGATGCTAATGGACGCATGGTGAAGCATCAACGTCCTAATGGTACTTATCAAACCCGTGTTTATGATAAGGCTGGACAATTGGTGAAACAACAGGAATTTTATCCTGATGGCACGGTGTTAGGACAGTATGATTATCACTACGATGTAGCAGGTAATATTGTTGAAGAAGTGATATCACCTGAACCAACTGTTTTTCCTTTTAATCCTATTGAAATGACTTACGGTGCTGGTAATCGTTTGGCAAGTTTTGCTGAAAAAACTGTGATGTTTGATGCTGATGGCAATATGTTGCATGGCCCTGTGTTTGATGATATCGGCGATTATGAGTTTGATGCACGTAATCGTTTAGTGCGTGCTGGGCAAACGGCTTATCGTTATGATGCTGAAAATAAACGCATTGCTGTGATTGTTGATAATCAGGAAACCCGTTATTTGGTGAATCCGCAACCTGCTTTGAGTCAAATATTGCGTCGTCAAGCGAATGGCTCAACAACTTGGTATGTGTATGGCGCACAAGGTTTGATTGGTGAGGAAACCAATGGCGTTTATCGTGCTTATCATTTTGATTATCGCGGGAGTACGGTTGCTTTGACGGATGAACAAGGGGCATTGGTTGAGTCATTCCAGTATTCGCCTTTTGCGGTGTTAGTGAGTCAGCATCCTTCTGTAGTGGATACACCCTTTTTGTATAACGGTCGTGATGGGGTGATGACGGATGATAATGGGTTGTATTATATGCGGGCGCGGTTTTATAGTCCGTTGGCACGGCGATTTGTGAATCAGGATGTGTTGTTGGGTTCTGTGGATGATGCTCAGTCTTTGAATCGGTATGCTTATGTGACTGGACAGCCTGTTTCTTTTGTTGATCCGTTTGGGTTGGCCAGTTCTATTTCATCATCTTCTATTAATACTAACGATGTAGGAAGTTCGTTAACTGCAATAAAATATTGGGCAGAACACATTTCAAATCAGGCGTTCAAGAGTGGAATATTTAAAAAAAATAAATCTGATGGGTTTGGAGGATTAATTAAAACTGGAAATAAAATTCCCTATAAGTTACTCAATAAGGTTACGAAAATTGCTGGTAATGCAGCGAATCTTTTAACTTATGGATTGGAAGCAAATAGTTCGGGTAATAATATATCAAATGTTCTTGATAGTAATGCTTCGGGTTTAGAAAAAGCTGGTAAAATTTCTGGTGAAATGTCCTCACTTGTTATCAGAGGAACTGCTAAGATAGGTACAGGGCTTCTATGGACTTGTAATTTTTTAACGAAAGGCACAAAGTGGGTTAATTCTGTTTATTACTTGGATAAGGAAGCCTTTAACAGTGATAGAGAATATGTGGATGCTTGGATAGACGGGTTAAATAGTGACATTGATAAGGTTACAGGGGAAAACATATGGGATTGGAATGAGTCACATGAACTTTTTCCTGCTGATAAAATAGCACCACCTAACCATGATGTTATATATGATGGTACAACGATTCTTGATTGGATGCCGCCAGCCAGGTGGTTGGGTTAGCAAGCGTAGGGTGGATAAGGCGTTAGCCGTTCATCCACCAGAACTTTAAAGGTGCATGACGCTTTGCTTATGCACCCTACATTGAACCAGATAGATTGGGTTAAACTTTTTGCAACGCAGAAATAACAACCCAATATCTCGGTGATTGGATATTTTGTGTTGTTGGGTTATGCTGCGCTAACCCAACCTACTGAAATAAAAAATGAAAACAACACAATATTTTGATTACACAAGAAATCGTCTTGATCGAGCAGAAATTAAAGAAAAATGGATTGAATTCGTTATTGAGTTTCCTGAAAAAACAGAAGTTCAATCAGATGGTCGAATAAGAAAATGGGCTAAAATTACTGAAATAGATAAATATTTAAGAGTCATTTTGCTTGAAGATGGTGAAACAGTCCATAATGCCTTTTTTGACAGATCGTACAAGGAGAATAAAGAATGAAGGTAAAATATTTTTCTCAAACGGATACGGCTTACATTGAATTTACACAGGGTAAAATTTTTGAAACAAAAGAAATAAATAACAATATTTATATAGACTTAACTGAAAGTGGCGATATTGTAAGTATGACAATTGAACATGCCAAAGCAAATGCAAAGCTCTGGGAATTTTCATATCAAGAAATGTCACATCAAGTAGCTATATAGCCAGGTAGCAAGTGTAGGGTGGATAAGGCGTTAGCCGTCTCCACCAAAACTGTTAAAGGTGCATGACGCTTCGCTTATGCACCCTACATTGAGCCAGATAGGTCGAGTTAGACTTTTTGTAGCACAAAGATCGTAACCCGACATCTCAGAGGAACGAAGCGTATCAAAATAAGGAAAACGACCATGCAATATATCCAGTTAAATGAACTACGGAATAACTTGGACAATATTCTGGAACACATTAGTCAATGCCATGAACCGGTTGAAGTTGAATATGCTGCTACGAAGGCTGTCATCCTGATAGACAGCCAGGATTACCATAGCCTAATGGAAACCTTGTATCTTTCACAGAGCAAAGCCAATGCCGAGTACCTTCACCAGAGCATTGAACAACATCGTCTGGGGCAGGTGAGAGAGATTGATGTTACGGCTTATCTGGACTGAAAATGCACTGTTAGATTTGGCATGGTGGCAACGACACGACAGTAAGAAATTAAAACGGATTATCCAACTGTGTCTCGACACTTGCGAAAATCCCATGCACGGTATCGGAAAACCAGAAGCCCTGAAATTTGATTATCAAGGCTATTGGTCACGGCGTATAGATGAACGACATCGCTTGGTATACGCCTTTGACGATTACTCAGTAACAATTATCCAATGCCGCTATCATTACGATGAATAAGCCACGTAGGTCGGGTTAGACTTTTTGCAACGCAAAAATCGTAACCTGACATCTCAGAGGAACGAAGCGCATCAATCGCGTTTATATATTAAATTACAGATCATTAAATAATGTATAGTGTTGAGTTAAAGCCTAAAGCAATTAAAGATTTGAAAAAAATTATTGAGAAAATTTTATCTCGCGAAGCAAAAGCAGACTCTCAACATGAAAAAGCAGTTCCTCTTCGGGATATTATATTAGATTTTACTTAAGTATCTACTATTTCTCTCGCTCTGCAGTGACGATTAATAACTTGACGCTGGAGCCTCAAAGTATGCATTCCCATACCGGAGTGTAGGAACGAGGGAAATTAAAAACATAGAGATAGACATATTATGAATATTATTTCCCGTATTACGTTAGACACTAATATTTGTCATGGTAAACCTTGTATCCGTGGTTTACGTTATCCTGTTGAAACCATTTTAGAATTACTGAGTGCAGGTATGACTCATGAGGAAATTCTTGAAGATTATCCTGATTTAGAACATGAGGATATTATCGCAGTGTTAGCATTTGCTGCACAGTTCACTCATATTAAGCGAATTGAGCAAATAGCTGCGTGAAATTCATTATTGATGCACAATTGCCTAGACGTTTGATGTATCGCTTTCAAGATGCTGGGCATGATGCTGTACATACATTGGATTTACCACAAGGAAATCGTACAGGAGATAATGATATTATTGATTTTGCGATACAAGAAAACCGAGTAGTTGTTACCAAAGATAATGATTTTGTAGATTCTTTCTGGATTTCAGGTAAACCTAAAAAACTGCTGTTAATTTCTACAGGCAATATTAACAATAGCGAGCTTGAAAAAATATTAACATCAAATTTAGAAAGTATTATTAACATTTTAAACAAAAATGATTATGTAGAATTAACGAAGAAACATGTTATTACTCATTAAATATTTAATACAAAGATCATGAATTAAGTGGACACTAGTCAAGTTTTCGGGAGTGCCATAACCTAATTGGTTGCTTATTTATAAAATTGAAAACAACAACGTGTTGCTTGCATGCATAGGCTCACACAGCGATTATTCCATTAAATAAATTAACTTGTCTTCAAAAATAGAGGTAAACACAGTGAATATCACTTATTTTTACAAAATCATAGTATTGCTTCTGTTGAGTTTGCTCTTAAACTCAACAACTTATGCAGCCAAATACGAATATGATGATCTAAATCGACTTGTCAGAGTGGCTTATAACTCTGGTCAGTTTATTGAGTATGATTATGACAATGCTGGAAATATCTTAAGTATTGATACCAATGAAATACCTGAACCCCCTTTGGATACGGATGAAGATGGTATTCCTGATGAGACTGATCTTGATGATGATAACGATGGAATGCCAGATGAATACGAAAACCAATACGACTTTTTAAATCCATTAGATGCCTCTGATGCTTTAGCTGATCAAGATGACGACGGATTTACAAATTTAGAGGAATATCAAAATGGAACGAATCCTAATGTACCAGGTGAACCTCCAACACCAGGAGGAGTTACTGAATCTGATAAAGACAACTTTAACTTAAATAAAGCAGGTTTTGGCATTGCTAAAGTTAAACCAAAAGGTCAAACAAATTGGTCAATAGACTGCAAAGCAGATTGTGACCAAGAAAGTTATGATTTTCCTTTGGAGACAAAACTGTTGCTAACTGCTTCACCTAGAACGGGTTATGAATTCACAAGTTGGCAATGTGACAATGGTTTAATGGGTAGTGAATCACGTTGGTCTTTCACGTTGAATCAACCAACAACCTGTACTTTGACTTTTGCTGCAATTCAAGAAGATCCAAAGTTCTCTACATTCACCGGAAAATTAGTAGGAACAGGTAGTAGTGGTGGTAGCATTTCAGTTGGTAATATCAATCTTAAGGATGAAGGAAAACTGACGCTCCCAATAGATAAAACTGTCTGGCTAAAAGCTAAACCTACAACGCCCTACTCCTCTTTCAAAGTATGGTCAGGTGATTGTTCAGGTGATAAATCTGGCTTCAAACTGCTTATGGAGGGTGATAAAACTTGTTATGCTGAATTTGAAGATAATTCAGAGCTGATTGGCCAGGAAATGGTAGAACAACTTTACCAGAGTGATACTTTTGCTAGTCAGTATCCGCAAGCTGAAAATGAAACTTGTTTGCAAGAGGCCATGAGTTTTGCGGCAACTTGGACACATGTCATAGAATCTCACTTGCACACAATGGGGACTTGGCCAACACAACTGAACAATATTGAGTTATACAGCCCTCCACCGATTAATACTGACTGTACTCAATCGCTTAAAATGTTGGACAATGCTCAAAGTAATTACTTACAAATCCAAGTGTGGCTTAGCAATGCAAATAGCCAGACTGAATCCGTCAATCTGCAAGCCTCTTTGAAGGAAAATAGCTCAGATATTGATTGGGTTTGGCGTTGGTAGTTTCTGATTTTTAGATAGCTAATCAAGTAGGCTGGAAATTCCTTTCCGACCTACAAATCTTGAACAAGATAAATTTTGCACTCCTTAAAGTTTTATATATAGTCACGGCACGTCATTTTTCGGTTATTGAAAACTCGACATTCCACTATTGGCAATTACTTTTGGGTAACATAAAAACCGAATTTTGAATGGTCGAGACTATATTTCACTTTTTCTTTACGCTATTCAATATATTCTGACTCAATGCGTAACTTTAGTTATGATCACTTCGACTATCACTTTCCAAAATAGCGAGCCGCTGTGCTAAACGTCTTACTTTTCTTTCTAATACAGATTGGTGGATGTCAATGCTGAGGACTTTGATTAAAATCATGCCAAATCCTAGAATAAATAATAAGGTAGGAGGATAATTCACACCTAATAATTGTGCTGTATTATCAAGTAATTGAGGGAAAATGCCTAAAATCATCACGAAAAAAGCAATCAAAAACCACCACACGGCGTGACGTGAATGCAGGTGGTCTACCCTAATTAGCCAAAAAATAGTGCCCGCGATAATGAATCCAATGACAGCAGAGGTTACTTGGTACGACATAAAGGTTTCTTCTTTCTTTTAGCTTTGGGTAAAGCAATACATAAAATCGTTGTATAAATCATATATTTTGTGACTGCCCACCAGGAATTAAAAATTCGGGAATGACCAACCACCCGAGGTTGCATTTGAATGGGCACTTCTTGGATACTTAAACCTGCACGTTGCAGCAACATGAGAACGCCTAAATCTTGGTATTCTAGCAAGGTAGCTTCTTGAGAAGCTAATAATTTAATGGCTCTACGGTTGTAAACTCTTAATCCAGAAGTTAAATCTTTAAAATTAATATCAGATAATTGCCGAAATAGATACCAAGCCACTCTACGCAATAAACTACCTCGCTCAGTAAATGCGCCAATTACAACATCAGTATGTTGTTTAGTCAACGAGGTTAAAAGTGTATTAATAGAATTAGCTTCGTGCTGGCCATCGGCATCCATTGTAATTGCCGTTTGATACTGATGCTTCAAAGCATAGCGTAAACCGGTTTGAATTGCACCCCAGGCACCAAGTGAAAAAGCTAACGATAGCACTTTTGCACCTGCTTGTTCGGCAATTTGCACTGTGTCATCAGTACTTGCGTCATCAATGACTAAGATTTGGCCTGAAAAATGATGCTGAATATCTTGAATGACAGCCTGAATTGTTGTGGCTTCATTTTTTGCAGGAATAATAATAATTGTGGATTGGGTGTTAGACACATGAATGTCCTTGTGTAAATATATGTTGTGCCTAAATTTGAGCTAAGAGAGGGCTCATTCAATTCTAAATGCGTCAGGAATCCACTCTAGTTGGGGAGATGTTTGATTACCTGTAATGACTACAGCATCAAAACGGCATATAAACACTTGCATGGCAGGATGTTGTTGCAGGTAATGTTGTGCTGTTTGAATAATTTTTTGCTGTTTACGACTGTCAATACTTTCTGCACTGGAGCCAAAATTTTGTGTTGTACGATAGCGTACTTCTACAAAAATTAATAAATTTGCTTGCCGTAAAATCAAATCAATTTCACCACTTTTAAAACGGTAATTACGCACAATACACTGAAAATCACATTTTTCTAAATATTGACAGGCCAAAGTTTCTGCCCATTGTCCAAGTGCGTAATTACTTGATTTCATTCTCTACCATCAGACAAACGTGGTATGCCATTAATAAATCTAGCCCATTGCAAATTACGGTAAATAACATTAGGTGGTTCCAAAGTCAAAAATCCAGTTTGGCCAGAATATTGAAATCCTGCACCCAAACTATTCATTTGACCTGCCAAATGGTAAGCATCAAAGCCTAAAGCAAAAAAGCGAATAAACTTTTCAACGAGTTCTGGCAAAGTTTGTTGTAAGCTTGCTTGAATTTTTAAGGCTTGTTGATTTGGTGATAATACCCAGGGCATATCTCCAAAGACAACACCTTCCACTTCTTTATCTAATTCAGGCGCAGGCGTTCCTGCATAAACATGGGATGTACTGTAAATAGGTAAATTGGATGCATAGTAGTAATTGAAAAAGGGACGTAATTGACGACCATGCAACGGGGAAGCCATCATAAATGTCATGTTTGCATTTTTACCTCGTTTCAATATTTTTTTCACCGCAGATTGTTTATTGTTACCATAAAATTCAACTGCAAGCATTTGTCCTCCCAACGCTTGCCAAGCTGTTTGAAAAGCTTCAGCAACTCTTTTACCTAGATTACTTTCAGGCACTAACATAATTGAGGTACGATGCCCATCATCCCAAGCACGTAAAGCAATTTCTCGAGCTTCATTTTCAGCAGATAAACCAAACTGGTATAAATTACCTACAGACACAGGATGGTTAACGTAGTTTAAAGTCAGTGTAGGCACTGAAAGCATATTAGGTTGTGACAGTAACACTTCCACTGCATCCTTTTCCAAAGGGCCAACAACAACTGTCGCGCCTTCACTGACTGCTTGTTGATAAGCTTGAATAACATTTCCTTTATTGGTATTAACAACAACAAATTGAGGAGGTATTTGTTGGTCATCTTCATATAGTGCGGCAGAAAAACCATGTTGAATAGCTTGAGCAACTGCTTTATAACGGTTATGCGTGGGTAATAATAAAGCAATTAAGTTAGTTTGCTGTGCCTGGTTGCCATGAACAATTAAGTCATTTGCAACATCTAAATTTGCAGGATGGCGAGGAAAATTATGTTGCCAATTAGTCACTTCCATGGGTAAACGTCGAGGTGAAGTCGATTTAGTCAATAGTGCAAGTGCCACCCAGCCTGAAAGTACATCTCCTTGAACCTGTTGAATTTGTCGCAGTTGAGTGGTTGATTGTCTGCTTAATATTTGCCAAATGTATTGGTGATTTTTTTGAGTCGCTAATTGATCACGTTTAAGCAAATTTTCAACATAGATGAGTTCATTAAGTGCTGCAAACGAATCACCTCTTCTATCAAACAATTGTGCATTTAATTGATGGTATTCTACAAGTAATGGTGTTGGCAAAGCATTGGCGTTGATCGCACTGAGTTCAGCAGCTGCACCACTGAAGCGGCCTTCTTTCAAAGCAATTCGAGTATGAGTAAGTTTTAATGGAATATTTAGGCCAAAGCTTTGTCGAGTATCAATTTTCGACAATTCAGCTTTTGCTTCCATCAACATATCACCCGCTAAATAAGCGTTGACAGCACGTAGTTGATAGGTTTGACGATGAGGAGGATGAATATTAGCTGCTAAGTGTAAATATTCTTGGGCTGCTTGATAGTAATTGCCTTGTGTCTCAAGCTCCATGGCTCGCTTTTCAAAATTATTAACTATCTTTTGACTAAGATTATTTGGAGAAGGTGGAGGTGTTGGCTGTTTCAGGAATAAATCAGTACAACCTGTTGTGGCGAGTAATCCAATACTAAATATGAAGTAGGCTAGCGTGCGCATTGTCATAACCATTTATCTTTATTTTGTGTGTGGTTAAGGAGTTCCTGAGTTTGGCGGAGAGAGCGGGATTCGAACCCGCGTGGGAAAAGTTCCCCATCCGATTTCGAGTCGGTGCCGTTATGACCGCTTCGGTACCTCTCCTAACCGCTAATAGGATACGAATTAATGTCTTAAACAGCAAGTTTTTTCTGTGACAATTTCACAATATAGCGCATAAAAATGCACTGAATCTATTGATTTATAGAATAGTGTATATTGAAAAATAATAGGGAAAGTGATAAAAGCTATAGAATTAAGGGAAAATATAATGAAGTTTAGATAATCCTTTTACCTGTTTTTCACTTTAGTCATCTATCCTATGGATAGTTTAATTATCACTTTTATAGGTTTCCCAATAGTCGGTATAGCACACAGCACATTGACGATAAACAGGAGATAATGGTTCTCACAGTGCTTGGGCATTATCTTGACCCCTATCACCAATATGTAAACCAACAGCAAGTTGTTACATCAAAAGCTATCCAAATCCATTGCTTTTGACCTTTATTATCTATAAATGACCACAACTCATCCATTTGAACGGTCAACTTTCCCTTTTTTCTCGGCTTAATTTCTAAGCTGTTCGGGCGTATTTATTGTTGACATAATCTTGCAGCCAACTTTCTGAAATCTCCAATATACGATAGACTTCAGACAATTTTTTTCCACAGAAGTCTATTATGTTCTTTTTGGAAGCAATACTGGGCAAGTAAAGGTAAAAGTCCTGACTTAAAACTATGCAAGGGACAAAAGCCAAAGAAACCTGCCCACTTTGCGCAAAGGTTAATGGCATATTTATAGTAATTCCAAAGAAAATACCTACTGTAAAATTACACTATGCTTGCCCGCACGACAAAGAGAAAAAAAGTCTAGTTTTGAGATTTTGAGGATGTCATTTCTTTTACAAATTGTTCATAAGAATCAAAAGTCCCAATATCTATAAAATACCCAACAGTTTGATAACTGGCAATATGGCCTAAAAAATTTGGAAATATTTCTGTTTCAAGTGAAATTTTTTGTTGAGTTGGTATTTTTTGTAAAATAGTTTTATCCATCAAATAGCACCCAGCATTAATTAAACCATTTTTGGAATTTGCTTGTTTTTCCATAAAGTCAATAACTATATTTTGCAAATCTAAGTTTACTGTACCATAGCGTTGACAGTCCACTAATTGTTTCAACACCATTAAAATAGGTTGCTGCTGTTGTTCATAGGCATTGACACATGCCATTAAATCAACTTCTAAGTAAGTATCTCCATTAAATACGAAAAATATATCATTGAGGTAATTTTCAGCATTTTTGATAGCACCGCCTGTGCCTAATAGTTCTGTTTCAATCGCATAATCAATACGCACTCCCCATTTTTGCCCATTACCAAAATAGTTCATAATTTTTTCATATTTGTATCCAACACAAAGCACAAAATGGGTGATATTTTGAGTAATCAAATAGTCAATTTGTAAGGCTAAAAAAGGTTGATTATTCACAAGCACCATGGGTTTTGGAATGTCATTTGTTAATGGTCTTAGCCTTGTGCCCAAACCGCCTGCCAAAATAATACATTGATTAATATCCATTTTTTTCCTCTATGAAACTTAACGAGTGGTTTTTATTTTAGCTGCCAATATTAAAAGTTGGGTTAAGTCCAACTAAATTTAGTAGCTAATGAGAATTGTTATATGGGTTACTAACCCATTGCCAACTAATCCAAGTTGCAACAAGACACTCTAAAAATGCCAGAAAATAAGAAAATTCAGCCCCCATACTTTCCCAAGTATAACCACTAATCAAGCTGCCCATGGCTGCTCCTGCTCCAAAACTTACACTATTATATAATGCTTGGCCTCGTCCTCTTAATTTACCCGTAAAATATTGATGGATAAATCGAATGGCGACACTGTGGTATAAACCAAAACTGACTGCATGTAACAATTGTGCCAATAATAAAATAATAAACCATTGATAGAAAAAACCTATCATTAACCAGCGTAACCCCGTTAATACAAAACTAGTAATCAATAAGTTTCTTAAACTAAAATGTGCTAACAAACGGTGCATGACTAAAAAGACAATAACCTCAGCAATAACCCCCAAGGCAATTAACTGGCCTGTTACATTTAATGTATAGCCATACTCTTTTAAGTGAATAACATAAAAAATATAGTAAGTTGTATGACTTGCTTGATTTAAGAAGCAAACAAGTAATAAGGCAATGACTTCTGGTCGTTTTAATACCGAACCCAGCGATACATCTATTTCTTGAACAATTTTGTTTTTGGGTTCAACAATGAGAAAACTGCTGATTAATATACCTACGAATAATACAGCAACTGTGATGGGTAATAGTTCAACAGAATAGTTTTCAAGTAACCAACCCAAAGCCATGACTGCAATAATAAATCCTATTGATCCCCATAAGCGAATATGATTATAACGTTCTGGTTGTGTTTCCAAATAGATAAAAGTCATGGCTTCCATTTGTGGTAAGGCTGCGTTCCAAAAAAAGCTGAAAGTCACTAAAACCAACATTATCCAACCATAACTGTTGCCTAAAAATATACCACAAAATCCAATCAGAGCACCAACTGCTCCCAAACGTACAAAAAAGATATGTTTACCCGTGTGATCTGCTAACCATCCCCATATATTTGGCGCAATAATGCGTGTTAAGGAAATAATCGCAATGAATTCTCCAATCGTTTGTGCATCAAAATTGAGATGTTGCAAATAAAGGGGGAAATAGGGAAGTAATGCCCCTAAGCTACTAAAATAGAATAGATAAAATAAAGATAAACGCCAATAGGGAATTGCTATCATTTTGGCATTGTAGCAATCGCTTTGCTAAAAAAGAAGTTTTTTAGTACGACTCAAGGAAGTATTTATATTATTTAATATATATGTTTAATAATTTTATGGCTAATGATGATTTGAGTACGCAATTTTCACGTAGTTTAGATTTATTAAAATAACTAATATCTAAGAAAGTAATGAACATCATTGTTAAATTTACGCTATCCTTTAAAATATGTATTTATTATCTAAATTAGGAGTGTTATTCAAATGCTAGTTAGTCATCGTGGTTTTACTTTGATGGAAATGCTCATTGTCATGGCTATTGTTGGGATGTTGGTGGCGATGGTAGGGCCTACTATTATGAACCAATTTTCAAATACCCAACCAAAAGCAGCAAGAGCACAAATGGGAATGATAGAAACATCTTTAGCTGCTCATCGCTTAGATACTTCATCTTATCCTAGCAGTTTGGATGGATTAATCAAGAATTCTACCAACAAACCTTCTTGGAAAGGTGCTTATATTAAACCTTCTCAATTACTTGATCCCTGGGGAGAAAAATTCAAATATAAAAGTCCAGGTAGTAACGGTCGTGATTTTGATTTGTATTCTCTTGGGGCTGATAAAAAAGATGGAGGAGAAGGTAACAACGCAGATTTAAAAAACTGGGAGTAAATTTAAAACTCAACACGCATTAACATTATGCAAGAGCAGGTTACAAATCTGTTCCCACCTAGACATCTGTTGTGAATAATGCACTTCACGTCATTTAGGAGTAGGAATTAAATAACATCCATCAGTTTTCAATCAGATCTGGCAGGTTTTAAAAACCTGCCAGGTCTTGTTTATGATTTTATTTAGTTCCCGTTCCTTAATTACATCCTACAAATTTTACTTAACCAACAGGCTTTGCCTCTTCATGTATCACACACAGAGGTAGTTTTAAAGCAAGGTCACAAGCTAACAAAATTGTATTTGCATTCATTCACATTACTCAGTAATATAACGCTATTGGTTTATACCACCTTGGTATAAACCTAACGCTTTAGGCATCTTCTTTTGATACATTTGGTTCACGTATTTTTGAACCTAATATCAATAGAAGGGAGACAATGTGTTGGTGTTGTGAGCAAGCCTGTTATAATAGGAAGCCTAATTCACTGGTCGACGTTTCCACCTGAACCCTTGCGGTTCAAAACGAACAACTGAACGTATTGGAAGATAGATGCCTTCCCTTTCTGCTATGTAATTTATTCTAACTGCGCATTTTAGGGCTTCTATCAAGCTCAACATCACCAACAAAGCTACGGACTAACTCCTAATACGAAAGGTTTGTAGGCACAGACGCCGGTCTGCCCCTACTTATTTAACTAAACGATTAGAACGGGTAAGACTGTCTAAAAATTACTTGCTTAATATTGAAACTCAGATAAATAATTAACTAATTCGTCCCAAGAGAGGTTTAATTGTTCCTTAGTTTGAGTTTGTTCGGTTTGACGCAAGAATTTTAAGCCAACTTGCTGTTTATTCATCTCATCTTCACCTAAAATCATAGCAAACTGAGCACCACTTTTATCCGCCCGTTTGAATTGAGATTTAAAGCTACCGCCCCCACAATTCATTTCTAATCTTAGTTGAGGCAAAGCATTGCGCAAAAACTCTGAGATTCTTAAACCGTAACTAATGGTATTGTCTCCCACCATAGTGATATAAATGTGTGGATTTTGGACTGATGGTGTTTTTTGATATTGTTCAAGCAAAGCAATTAAACGTTCAATCCCCATCGCAAAACCAATGGCTGGCGTTGCTCGTCCGCCAATCTGTTCAACTAATCCATCGTATCTGCCCCCAGCACAGACAGTTCCTTGCGAACCCAGCTCGGTTGTCATCCATTCAAATACGGTTCGATTGTAATAATCCAAACCTCTGACTAAACGTGGATTGATTTTGTAGTCAATATCCAATGCTGCTAACAAGGATTTTAAGGTTTCAAAGTGTGCTTGCGACACTTCATCCAAATAATCTAATAAAACAGGTGCTCCCTGAATAACTGTCTGCATATCAGGATTTTTACTGTCCAAAATCCGTAATGGATTACTTTGTAAACGACGTTGACTATCTTCATCAAGTGAATGTTGGCTTAAATAATTGACCAATGCTTCACGATAAGTCTTTCTTGCCTCAATTGAACCTAGAGAATTTAATTGTAGAACAATATTTTTAAGCCCTAATTGCTGCCAAAAACGTGCAGTCATCGCAATAATTTCAGCATCTATATCCGGCGTGGTAACCCCATAAACTTCTGCACCAATTTGGTAAAATTGGCGATAACGCCCTTTTTGGGGTCTTTCATGACGAAACATGGGTCCTTTATACCATAAACGGTGGATTTGTTTTTGAAACAAGCCATTTTCAATCCCAGCCCGTACACAACTTGCGGTACCTTCAGGACGCAGCGTTAAACTGTCGCCATTTCTATCGGCAAAGGTATACATTTCTTTTTCGACAATATCGGTCACTTCACCAATGGAACGAGCAAATAATTCGGTTTTTTCCACTAAGGGCGGACGAATTTCTTGGTAGGCATAGCTTTCTAAAATATGGCGAATGGTATCTTCTAAATGGTGCCAATAAGGCATTTGCGCAGGCAGAATATCTTTCATCCCGCGAACTGCTTGAATTGTTTTGGACATGATAGTTAAAGCTAGCATTTGAATAGAAAACGATTAGTGTAGACTTTACGACATGATGAAATCAACTTGTTTGTTGGGAATCCTTTCCCAATGTTTTGAATGGCTAAACGCTAGAAATTTTTATAGTATGACTACCCAACACAGTCTCTTTGTATATAAAACTACATCGGTAAATGTACATCAAATGTGGATCCTTTTCCCAAAATACTGCTGACGTGAATTGTCCCGTCCATCACCTGACATAACTGTTTACACAGTGTTAATCCCAAGCCTACACCACCATAACGGCGAGTTGTTGAACTGTCTACTTGGGTAAATTGATCAAATATCACTTGCAAATGTTCTTCGGCAATACCAATGCCTGTATCTTTAATTTGAAAATGAATACATTTATCATCATGTTCCACATTTAGGGTGATTTTACCTTTTTCAGTGAATTTTGCTGCATTAATCAATAAATTTTCTAAAATTTGCTGTACTTTACCTGCATCTGTATCAAAAAAATCAATTTTGTTTGAACAATTGACAATGAGTTGATTATTTCTAAGCAATGGCTGAACCAAGTTTGCTACTTCATTAACGAGTTGAGCAATATTAACTTGTGAAAAGTGTAGTTCTATTTTTTCTGCCTCTATTTTTGAAATATCTAAAATATCACTAATAATATTTAATAATTGTTCACCTGCTTGTAGAATACTTGTTGTATAACTTTCTACTTCTTCATATTCGCTAATTTTAGCATCTTCAAGCAGAAGTTCGCTGTAACCAATAATGGCATTTAAAGGCGTACGTAATTCATGGCTCATATTAGCCAGGAAAACACTTTTTGCTTGATTTGCACGTTCAGCCATTTTTTTTGTATGTTCAGCACTTTCTTTTGCCTGCCGAAGTTCCATTTCAGCTTGCTTTTGGGTAGTCATATCCATGCATGTGCCCACCATTCTTAGCGGATAATCATGATTATTCCACACCGCGACACCACGCATTAAACACCAGATGTAATGTCCATTTTTATGCATTAAACGATGTGTACTTTGGTAGTGATCAATGCCTTTAATTAAATAAGTATTTAAATGGGCCATAACCTCCTCAACATCATTAGGATGAATACGTTTTTTCCACTCTCCAAATTGTTCTGTAAATGTTTCTTCCACACACCCTAAAATAGCTTTGAAACGAGGTGAAAAATAAACTTGGTTAGCTTCAATATCCCAGTCCCACACACCATCATTTGCGCCCTTCATTGCAAGTTCAAAAAGTTCTTCACTTTTACGCAAAGCTTCTTTTTGCTCAGAAACACGTAAGTTTAAAGGATTTAATGCAACCTGCCGCAAAGTAATCCATAAGCTTGTGCCTAGTACACATAATAATACGGTAAAGATAAGAAGTAGTTTGTAATCAAGATTTGAGAGAATTTGATTGATCGAATTTAAATCATACTGAATTTCAATATCAAGATGGTTATGACTATTAATAGGAATACGATTTTGAACTGAAAAAGAGTGAAGCGTTGGCTGGACGCGTTTGTAATCAACTAATACAAAGCCATTTTTTAATTTTGCAGTGGTCAGTAAAATGTAACGCCGCTTTTCACTCCAATGGGTTAGCACTTCTCTAATGGTTGCAAAATCTTTTTTGAGAACAGAGTCGTTGATAAATTCACTAATTAAGTTAAGCTCTAAAGTGGCTTGTTTTTGTTCTTTGTCTAACAGTAAGCTCCGTTGATGGGACGCAATAAGTACGTTTGCAATGACAAAAAAAGTCGACAGCAATATCAAAAAAATTAAAAATAACTTAGTGTGATAATTCAGCTTCTTGACAACTTTCATTGGATTCTCCTTCTTGAGAATCTAAACACGTAATTACTTTTAAAATTTTACGCAGTTCATCGTAATTTTCATCTTTGGCAACAACCAACCCAGTGATTGAACTTTTAATGTTTGTTAATATCTCTGTTTCAAGCTCGTTGAGTGTTAACAAAACAGTTTGTAAATGTTTAGCTTCTTGGGTTGTTACACGGTTGGTGGCCACAAAAACATGGGTAGCAATTTGCGGTGTCCAAGCAACTGCTTTTAATCCTTGTGCTTCATATTTGTGAAATACGTCTTCTTTGACAGCTCCTGCCTCGTATTCTCCCATTAATACACCCAAAGCCACATTTTCATTATGCGTTAGGTGTTGGTATGTTGCTAGTTTAGATAAAGGAATATCTGCTTTCCATAACACATAACGCGGTACATAATGACTCATGGTAGAGTTTTGCGATCCAAAAGCAAAACGTTTTCCCTGTAAATCAGCCAAGGTTTTAATCGAACTTTGGGTGGGGACAAAAATTGCACCACGAAAAGTTGATTTCCCCTTAACTTGAATATTAGCCAGTAAATGTTTTTGTCCATATACTTGGGTCAATTTAACATAGGGCACAGGCCCAAAATAAGCGATGTCAACTTTATCTTCACCCACAATTTGGATGTGATTAGTATAACTTTTTGCAATTTCAAGTACAACTGGTTTACCAAGCTGCTCAGAAAGATAAGCAAGTAAAGGGGTAAAACGTGTCTGCAAATTTTTTGCTGTTAAATATGGATGCACTCCAAATTTTAATAGAGCAGAAGAAGGTTGCTCATCCTGTGAAAACACGCTGGCCGTGAAAAAAAGACATAGGAGCGCATAGACTGATTTATGAAATTTCATAATCATTTCCCCTCATATTAGTTTTGGGCTAACTAGTCAATGTTAAGTACTATTTAGCAAATTTCAATCCTACTTGCTATGTAAATTTTAAATAAATGTCCTTTTTTAGTAGACCCCCGTAAAATCCCTACACATCTATAATTACATTGTTCTATACTATAGGATAGATGCGTTCCAAACTCACTTGGAGGAAACATGTTTAAGCAATTTATTTTATTAATTATAGGGATAATTTATGCGGTGTCTTTGTCTGCAGAAGTTACCTTTGATGGTTCGCTTGGCTCACAACTTAGTTTAGAAGGACCTCAGTATGAAATCAGCGCTGAATTAGGTCAACAACAAGGTAATAATTTGTTTCACAGTTTTGAAAAATTCAACCTATCTGAACAAGAAAGCGCTAATTTTTATGGCCCAGAACAGATTAGTAATATTATCAGCAGGGTGACAGGAGGAGAATATTCGCACATTGATGGCACAATATACAGTGATATACCTCAAGCTAGTTTCTATTTTATTAATCCTGAGGGTATTTTATTTGGGGCAAACGCTTCGATTGATGTGGATGGCGATGTGTATTTAAGTTCCGCTAATACCTTAAGGTTTGCCGATGGCGCTGAATTTAATGCTGAAAATATTGACCAAACAATTTTAAGCGTAGCAGAACCCAGTGCTTTTGGATTTCTCGGCGATACACCTTCGCCAGTTAGATTTGATGGTAGTCAGCTTGGTGTTTACCCTGGAAATACGCTAGCCGTTGTCGGTGGGAATATTACTTTGGACCAAACAACTTTAGGGGCTGAATCAGGTAAAGTAATTTTAGCCAGTGTTGCAGGCAAGGGAGATGTTATTTTTTCTCCCAAAGATGTTCAGATTGATGCTGCAAAAGGTGATATCAATGCTCAAAACCAATCTCGCATTTCAGCCAGTGGACAAGAAGGTGGAAAAATCTATATTCGCGCAGGTCAGTTTACCTTAGAAAATACACTTGTTGATGTGGACACCGCTATTGCAACAGGAAAAGGAATTGATGTTCATGTTGATAGTTTAGACATGAAAACTGGAGGGCGCATTATGAGTAGAACTTTTGGCGAAGGTCGTGGCGGGGATATATCAATCACTGTCGCCAATCAAGCCAATATAGAAGGTACAAATGCGGGAATTTTTGTGAATGCCCGTGTAGAAGGAGACAGTGGTAATATTCATCTGCAAGCGGATACTCTACAAGTTAAAAATGGCGCAAGAATTAATGCTGATGCAAGAGGTGCTGGTCGTGGTGGAAATATTAGCCTAAATGTAAATAATGATATGTTTTTGGGAGGCGAAAACGAAAAAGGTGCCAATAGTTTTATTAGTTCCAGTGCCCGAGGTAATGAAGAAAATGCAGGTGCAGGTGGTGATATGGATATTCAAGCGGGGCAACTTACCATCGCTGATGGTGCGCAAATTGGTTCTGTGACGATTGGCATAGGAAACAGTGGCACAACCCATATAAAAGTTAAAAATCAACTTGTGTTGAGGGGCGAAACCCAAGCGGGTGTATCCAGCGGGTTGTCATCAAATTCAGTTGGGCGTGGAGATGCGGGTCGTATTATTGTAGAAACCAATGATATCACTTTACAAGACGGAACATCTGTATCTGTCGCCGCAGCAAAAACAGGTCGTGGTGGCAATATTCAAATAACAGCCAATAACCTAAAATTAACAGGTGAAAATAGCCGTGGCAAGGGCAGTTTAATCAGTGCCAGTACCCATGATAATGCCGTTGATGCTGGACAAGGTGGAGAAATTATTTTACAAACGACCAATATTACTTTGGAAAATGGTGGTCAGATAGTCGGGGCAACTTTTGGTGCGGGTCAAGGAGGAACGACTTCAATTCAGGCCAATGGTCAGTTGGCAATCAAAGGACAAGACAGTAGTGGTTCTCGCAGTGGTGTGTATACTTCTTCTTTAAGCGATGCAACCAATGCAGGTAATGCAGGTGGTGTATCAATTCAAGCAACCCAGTTAAATTTAGACGAACAAGCGCGAATCAGTGCTGATAGCCGTGGGGCTGGCATGGGCGGTAATATTGTTGTGCAAGCGAATCAAATGTTGTTAAAAGGACAAAGCAAAATCGTAGCAGACAGTGAAGGTACTGGCAATGCAGGGCGTATTGCACTTTATGTCAATGAATCATTGACATTGCAAGATAGCCAAGTATTAACTTCAGCCCAATTTGCAGATGGTGGCAATATGGAATTGCATTCACCAGGTTACATTTATTTAATTAACAGCCAACTCAGTACCAGTGTCAATGAGGAATTTGGTGGTGGCGGAAATATTAGTTTAAATCCTGAATTTATTGTACTGGATGGTAGTCAAATTTTTGCGAAAGCTAAAAAGGGGGCGGGAGGTAATATTGAAATTACCACGACAGGCATTTACAGTTTTACGCAAACATCCATTGGAGAAGTGATTAATGCGTCTTCAGAGTTTGGGGTGGATGGTGAAGTAACAATTCAAACACCCGATGAGAGTGCAGATGAAGGTTTATTAAGCCTTTCGGCAGAATTCTTAGATGCCAGTCGTTTACTACAAGGTTTATGTGATATTGGTATTGACTCAACTAATCATTTTGTGGTAGTGAACTACGCGGGTAACACCAGCGTACCTGATGATTTGCGTACCAGCGAACCTGTTGTGCTAGCACAAGTGCAATCCGCTATTAATACTGTTCAAAATCGTAAGCAAGCGACGGCAACTAAATTTGCTAATCGTGCAGGCCAATTATATCAACGTGTTGCTCAATGTAAGAAAACACAAGTAAAAAGTTAAAGCTTTCTGAGAGTGCAAGATTTATTTTGCAAAACAAGTTTTGCACTCCTACTAAACCACCCAAATTCGATGTCCATTAAGTATAAAGTCACTCCCATGCAGCAAATTGTCCTTCATTTGCAAGTTGTTGCATGGCATCATCTAAGTTTTGCATATACGCCTGTTTATTATTTTGCCAGATAAGTGGTTCGCCCACAAAAACATCACAAAAAAATGGTACAAAAACCGCTTCTCCTTTGGGTAATGCCTTACCTAATCCATGCAAAAAAATGGGAATGATTGGTACATTGGGGACGTTTTGCCCTAAACGTGCTACACCATTTTTGAATTTACTCATTTGTTCAGGTTCCCCCCGCGTTCCTTCTGGAAATAAAATAATGATGTTATTCTCAGATAAAACGGTATAAATCTCTGCAAAAGGGTCAACGCCTTTTTGGATATGACGTGCCATAGGAATAATACCGATAATTTTAAGGGAAAGCCAGGCTACGAGACGGTTTTGTAAGAAATAATCTGCAGCAGCAACAGGTCGCAATTGTGGCAATTGTTTTAACGGAAACAAACTCATTAACACCAGGGTATCCAAATGACTATTGTGATTGGCGACAATAATCGCAGGGCCTTTTTGAGGTAAACGTGTTTGGTGCCGGATATTTATTCCCAAAATTACCCAAGTAAGTGGTCGCACAATGCAAGCAAAAAATAGTTGACGTAACCAATTGTTGAACATATATCTAGTCTTAAAAGTTGTTTAGTGTCAGTATACAACAGTATGCGGGTTAGGCTAAACTAAAAGGTAGAAATAAGCTAAGGTTTCAGTATTAGGTAATCCATTATGGGTAGAATTTATTCCCATAAAAATTATTAGATTTATTTCTATTTATGTGGAACTACCTAGTACGCTGTCAAAATTATTTTGTAGGGTGCATCTCATGCACCAGGCGTTTCTCCGTGCGTGGGACGCACCCTACCCTATCAGTCAATTTTTACCTTGACAGAGTACTAGCATTGAAAATTTTACTTTCAATGATAAAGTAATTACTGAACATCAACACTTTATTGCTAAGAATATAAATTATCGCACTAGGTAGGGTGTCGTGAAGCAAACAACACAAAAAGAATTTAGTGCAGTGGTCATTGGCGCGTCGGCCGGCGGCATTAAAGCGTTAAGCTCATTGCTTGCCCCTTTGCCAAGAGAATTTTCTTTGCCTATTATTATTGTTCAACATTTACACCCACATTCAGAAAGTTATTTATCTCATATTTTGTCAACCAAAAGTGAATTACACATCAAACAAGCAGATGAAAAAGAAAGCTTATGCGCTGGGAGTGTTTATATTGCTCCCCCTAATTATCATTTGTTGGTAGAGGAAGATCATACCTTGTCTTTGTCATTAGATACTTGGGTCAATTACTCCCGCCCTTCTATTGATGTGTTATTTGAAACAGCAGCTTATGCTTATCGAGACAAACTTATTGGTATTGTTTTAACGGGGGCTAATTATGATGGTAGTCAAGGTTTAAAAAAAATTAAGGATTTTGGAGGGTATGCCATCGTACAAGAACCCTCTTCGGCTGAAGTGGATGTGATGCCTAATGCTGCAATTGAAGCTACAACTGTCGATAAAGTACTACCGCCTAACGAGATTGGTATTTATCTTTTGCAATTAGTAAGACATTCAAAGTTTCATCATGACTAGAGCTTGAGGGCAGCAATGATTAAAAATACCGCAAATATTTTTTTTAGTAGGTTTACGGGTAAGGTATGAGCCAATTTAGCGCCTAATGGTGCAAAAAATAAACTGGTAGCGGTAATCGCTAATAGCGCAGGTAGATAAACATGTCCAAGACTCCAAGTAGGTAAATTAGGAGTATCCCAGCCCATCACGATGAATCCTATCGCACCTGAAATTGCAATCGGTAAACCACAAGCTGCAGAGGTGGCAACAGCATTTCGCATTGATATTTGGCCCCAAACTAAAAAAGGTACCGTCATTGACCCTCCACCAATACCCACCAAAGCTGACACTTTGCCAATGATAATCCCCGCCAAGGTCATACCTGGCCATTGGGGTAAATTTTGACGCCCTTTTGGATCAAGATTAAAAAGGAGTTTAATGGCAATAATAAATAGAAAGACTGAAAAAATTGTGCGTAAATAAACATAACTCATTTTGTCTGCAATCACTGCCCCAAAAAATGCCCCCAATAAAATACCAGGTGTAAGCTGTTTTACCACAGGCCAAAGAATCGCCTGGTGTTTGTGATGCGCTATCATAGATGAAATGCTGGTGATAACTATAGTAGCTAAAGATGTACCAATGGCTATATGCATCAAATGTGTGGAGGGTATTTGGGGATTTGTTTGAAATACCCAGACCAACGCTGGCACAACAATAACGCCCCCCCCTAATCCAAGTAATCCAGCAATCATGCCTACAATAATGCCTGCACTCAGTAGAATAATAATATCCATATATAACCAATTAAAAAGGGTTAAATCCAAGCGCAAGTTTATAGTATTTAAAGAAACAAGTGAAAAAATATTTGCTTGTTAATTACTCGTTTTATTTTGCACTCTCTAACGCTTGCTGGATATCAGCAAGAATATCGTCGATATGCTCCAAACCAATAGATAAACGAACCATATCTTCTGATACACCTGCCAGTTTTAACTCTTCGGGCGCAAGTTGACGGTGAGTAGTGGTGGCAGGATGACAGGCTAAAGAACGAGTATCGCCGATATTGACTAAACGAATCAGCAGTTGCAACGCATCAATAAATTTTGCCCCTGCCTCACAACCTCCTTTGATACCAAAACTTAGAATGCTAGATGCTCGTCCGCCCATATATTTATCAACCAATGGTTTACTAGGATTATCATCTAAGCCTGCATATTGAACCCAAGAAACTTGCGGCTGTTGTTGTAAATATTTGGCAACGGTTAGGGCATTGTCGCAATGTCTATCCATACGGACATGCAGTGTTTCAATACCTTGCAGGAGTAAAAAAGCATTAAATGGTGACATGGCAGCCCCCATATTTCTTAAAGGCACAACACGTGCCCTAGCAATATAAGCTGCTGCGCCAAACTCTTTGGTATAAGATACCCCATGATACGAAACGTCAGGTTCTGTTAAACGGTGGAATTTTTTAGCATGTTCTGCCCAGGGAAATTTGCCTGAATCAACAATGATGCCACCAATACTATTTCCATGTCCGCCCATATATTTAGTTAACGCATGTATAACAATATCTGCACCAAACTCAAACGGTTTACATAAATAAGGCGTTGGTACCGTATTATCGACTATCAGAGGAATACCGTGTGCATGTGCTAAATTTGCTAAAGCCTCAATGTCAATTACATTACCTAAAGGATTACCAATGGATTCACAAAAAATGGCTTTCGTATTGCTGTCAATCAGTTTGGCAAAACTATCAATAGTTTGATAATCTGCAAATCGAACATCAATACCATATTGTGGAAATGTATGGGCAAACAAATTATAGGTGCCACCATAAAGCGTACTTGAAGCAACAATATTTTCACCAGCAGCAGTAATTGTCATCACAGCATAAGTTACTGCAGACATACCAGAAGCTAAAGCCAACCCAGCAATGCCTCCTTCCATTTCAGCAACTCGTTTTTCCAACACATCATTGGTTGGATTCATCATCCGTGTATAAATATTACCGGGTACTTTTAAATCAAATAAATCTGCGGCATGTTGTGTATCATCAAAGGCGTAAGAAGTTGTTTGATAAATAGGTACTGCAACAGCTTTGGTTGTTGGGTCGGGCGTATACCCTCCATGAATGGCAACTGTTTCTAACTTCATTATTATTATCCTTATTATTAAATTGGTAAGATGGATTTATTTTTTGATAAAAGCTTAAATAATCAATGGTTGCTGGATTTTTTAGATAAAACTAATGATAAGAATGAGGTGACAATTATTAATGATATATTGCATTAGTAAACTTAAAAAGTCTGCAGTAAATAGATTGGGTTAGCTAAGTATAACTCAACACTTTTTTGAGTTCAGTCATAACAAAATCCATCAAATTTGGGTTTAGTCGATGTTCAAAACCTGTTTAGTAAGATAAATTTTACTCCTTGAAGGATGGATCAATATTAATTTGTCAAAGTATAATTATCAGGTTTGACATATTTTTTCACCTAATGAATTACTACCTTCTAATGCTAGGTTAATCAAATAGCTTAATTGTAATTTTGCAGTTTTTCCACAACAATGGTTGCAATCAATCCATTAAATAAACCAAATAAAAATGCGGTTGTCATTAAAATAGGCAATAACTTAAAAATTCCCGCATGAGGAATAAAAAACAGATAAGCAACCCAAATTTGAGCAATAACATGTACCATTGCCGCGGCAATACTGTAACCGATACCGCTACATCCTTTACCTGGTAAGAAACTTAGGAGTATGAGAACCAAAGTACTTGCTAATGCACCACTAAAACTGAGCACAAATGTTGGAGATAAAAAACTCCCCATAATTAAACTACCCACAATAACACGCAACAAATTTACCCAGGCGGATATTCGCCATCCAAACTTCAGCAACACAACAATAACTACGATATTTGCAAAACCCAGCTTTATCCCTGGTAGTGGACTAGGAAATGCGTGTTCAAGCAAGTATATGGTAATTGCTAATGCAGTAAACCAAGCAATTAAATAATCTTCTCGCGTTGTTTGGATAGATACTTCAAATTTGTTGGGAGACATATCCATAAATATAATAGGCGTTACACACTTTAAATCGCAAAGATAAAAGGGAAATATATTTTAATTTTAATATTGCACGTATATACTACTCTGCGCTACTCATATTTCCACTATGGAGTGACTGCCTTTTATGAATCGATTACTTGCAGCAATTTTGATCATACCATTTCTTTGTTCAATAAATCTTTACGCTAATGAACCTAGTAGTATATATCGCATTGGTGGTGCTGTACTTTGGCATTCAGAAGTATACCAAGATGATGGTAATGAAACTCGTGTTTTCCCAGCGTTATATTTAAAAAGTGGAGATTGGGAATTTAAGTATAAAGAATTAAAATATTACATCGTTGATACAGAACAATTTAAACTAGCCCCAGTCTTATCTTTAGATTTAGGCGGATATGATGCAAATGATAGTCCTGCATTAGCTGGCATGGCAGATCGTGATTTATTCGTTGGATTAGGTATAGCGGCTAAAATGGAATGGAAATTATTTGATATTGGAGCCTCGGTTCGTCATGACATCGCCAATAACAGTGATGGTATAATTGCTGATTTTTCTGTGGGTCTCAGTGAAAAGATTACTGAACGGCTTTTTGGAGGTATTGAAACGGGTGTGACCTATCAAGATAGTGATTATAGTAATTATTATTATGGTGTATTACCAAATGAATCAACTCTCCGTCGTGCTGCCTATGAGCCTGGCAGTACAATAAATCCTTATATTCAACTCAATGCATTTTATTACCTAAATAAACATTGGGTTTTGAACAGTGCAGTTATTTATTCTCAATTTGATAGTGCAATTGAAGATAGCCCTATTGTGGGTAGTGGCAATGAAACTACTATATTATTGGGTATTTCTTATCAGGGCTTTTTTTAAACAAGTACATCGTCCATGTTTTTTCTGCTATGTCATTTGACGAAATCTCGCATTTTTAGGTAAACAAATTTTACAGTTGTTTCGGGTTAGTAACAGACCTGGCAGGTTTTTAAAACCTGCCAGGTCTTTTTTTACCCATTGGACATTCACGAAAGTTATGGTATTTTACCTTGAAAATAGGAGGTAAAAATGATTGAAATTGAAGGATTATTATCTATTTTTAGCGGGTTTAATACCGTTCATGAAAGTTATAAACGCATTAGCGGAATGTTGCGTGGGAATAAAGATGAATCTTTGCAGTATATGGAAAGGATGTGCCAGGGGGTTGAGGGTTTAAGCGCGACGTTTGAAAAGCTCTCGGAAAAGATTGTTTATGCACCGGACATGCAAGCCGTGCTCGATACGACGCAAACGACTCAACAAAAAATTGAGGATTTGCGGGAGGTGCGGGAGTATTTGGAACCTGTCCAACAAGCTTTGGATGAGGATATTTTGTCGTCGGCCATGATTTTTACGCCCGAACGTATGCAAGAAGCGTTGAATAAAAGCCCGTGGGAAGTGTTGATGGATGTGCGTCCGGTCAATTTGGCTTCAAAACCGACCAATCCGGATTTATTACCGATTTTGTTTGAACATTCAGGTATGCAGTATGTGGGTTGGCAAATGCGGGGTTCTTTGCCGATGTTGTTTAATTGTGAGTTTGATGAATTGTGGGTACCGGACGTTAAAGTCAATGGGGTAGTCGATTTGGGAGAAGCGTTGTCTACTCAAGAATTTGAAGTGGATGTACCGGATAATGCTCCCTTGCCGGTATCAGAAAGTGAAGTGGTAGTGCCGATTATTGAAACCCCTGCCAGTTATCCTTCCAAACCCGATTTCAAAACAATTTTTGAGGCCGAACGCGATCCGTTTGAATATCCGCAGGAATTTTTAGCGCGTTATCAAACGGTGATTAATCAGTTTAACTTAGCAGTATCTCAACATCAAACGACCTATCAAGCGGGTGTGGCGGTGTTAGACAAATCGGGTTATGATATTCACAGTGGGCATTTTCCAGTTCACATCAAATTAAATGACTGGACACAACGTTTAGGCACTTTATTTTTGAACGATGGCATTCAAGTAGCGAGAGACGATGCCAAGAAATTGTGGCAAGAAGGCAAGGAAAAATCGGTTTTTTATGTGTTGCAAAATGTGGAGGGGGAAGCACAAGTCAAACAAGTCTTTTTGGTGGGTTTAAATCAGCGCTGGAAATTGTTTGATGTGGAAGGAAGACCTGGCAGGTTTTCAAAACCTGCCAGGTCTGTTGGCGACGTTTTTCAAGATAAACTCAAAGATGGCAGTTTAGGGGCAAAAATGGTTGTGGTTCCTGCTGGAGAGTTTATGATGGGTTCTAATGCCTATGATACTGAAAAACCTATTCATAAAGTCACCATTGCCAAACCTTTTGCGATAGGGAAATATCAAGTCACCTTTGAAGAGTACGATAAATACTGTGAAGCAACGGGAACGAGTAAATCCACAGATCAAGGCTGGGGCCGAGGTAAACGTCCAGTGATTAATGTCAGTTGGGAAGACGTTCAAGAATACTGTCAATGGCTTAGCGAACAAACAGGCCAAGACTACCGTTTACCGACGGAAGCACAATGGGAATATGCCTGTCGTGCGGGTTCAACAACCAAATGGAGCTTTGGAAACGATGAAAACCGATTGAAAGACTACGCTTGGTATACTGATAATTCAGGTAGTAAAACACATCCAGTGGGCGAAAAGAAGCCCAATGCGTGGGGATTATATGATATGCATGGTAATGTGTTGGAATGGTGCGAAGATAGTTGGCATAATAGAGTTGTATCACGGAATTTAAGATGGTATTTTGCGAAAAGGAGGATATAAGAAAGAACAAGTTTTGTAAACTTAGGAGAACGAGTATGAAAA
>JADGDF010000029.1 GCA_016745055.1 Thiotrichaceae bacterium
CTTTTGAAACTTTTGAAACTTTTGAAACTTTTGAAACTTTTGAAACTTTTGAAACTTTTGAAACTTTTGAAACTTTTGAAACTTTTGAAACTTTTGAAAAAAGAATTTTACTTTAAGGCTTTGAGCCACCACCTTATTGTTTCTGCTTTCACATCAAATTCTTGTGACAATTCTTTAGCAGCAACAACCTTTGGTGTACCATTTTCAATCATCTTCACTGCATGAGCGATAATTTCTTCCTTTACCTCCTTGCCATATTTCGTTGATGTATGCTTTTTTAGTTTAGTAACTTCAAGAAATAACTCCTTGTTTTCTCCAGATAAACGGCTAACTTCTTTTTGAAGTATGGCTATAGTTTTAACTTGTTGTTGCAATTTCTTTTTTAAATCCTCAATAATTTCTTGAATATCCGTTGTTTTTTGAGGAATATTACTGATTTTATTAATTATGGTATAAACTCTTATCTGAATTTTACCTGTCCACATTTGTTTGCTCTTCAATTTTAAGCCAAATTGACGACAAACTAATTTTAGCCATTTCATAGATTGATCAAAGTCATCAGGAATAGGTAAACCTATAAGATTTTGGAGATTATCTTTTGACGAACGAACGTACTCAAAAAAGTCTAAAATTTGTGGACTCTTAAGGGAAAAGCTGCCCTGCAACGCACTATGTAAAGCATCAGAGAATTCTTTAATATCCATAATTTTATTCCTTATTTTTATGGTTAAATTATTTTTTATACATATAAAATACAATGAATAGGGGGTTTGTAGCAAAATTCAGCGTAGTGGCTTAATATTGCATAAAAGATTATGTCAGAGATCATTTGGATGCATTAGGTCCAGAAGAAATCTTAAAACAGTTTTCTGCTCAAGAGATTTTGAAAAATTTCTCTTCAGAAAAGCTTTTAAAAAACATACTTCAAGAAGATTTAGAAAAGTACTTATCAAAAATTAAGAAACATTGATATCTAATTGATTTTATAAGAAAATAAGTTCAAACGTTTCTCCTATTCAACAAAACCAGCCTCTTTTAATTTTTCAGCAACATACCGTGCTTTGTCTTCCTTAAAATTAGCAATTTTATCCACAAAATACCCGAAAGCAAAAGGAGAATGTAAACCATCTTCCTTAATTTTATTCCATATGATACTGATTAAAGAGGTTTTTTCTAAAACATCCTCCAACAATAATTGTTGTTCATCTTCACTCAATGAATCTAGGAATTTTTCTTTAGCTTGTTTCTCAAATTCTACAGAAAAATTGTTGGTTAATTGTTTCTTCTTTTTTCGTCTTTCGTCTTCTTGTCTTCTTTGCCGTTCCTTTTCCTGTCTCTCTTTTTCCAGTTGTTGTTCGTTTTTGTAATTCCCATTGATGGCTGCAGCTAAAAAACCTGATACGGAACTTTTAATTCTTCCTTGTGCTCGTTCTTCCTTGATGAAACTAATTTTTTCTCGTAGATATTGATTATTGCATTCCTTAAGCCAGCTAATCGCTTGGGCAGGTTGAATACCCAATTCCATCATTTCTTGATATTCTATGGTCTCCTCCGGTGCTACTTGGTCAAACGATATTTGAGGAAGTGAATCTTGAGCTGTATCTTGAACTGCATCTTGACGAAGTTGAACTATTTGAAATTCTATCCGGCCTATTTTTCTTCCTACTCGTATGGTAGTAAAGGTAAAGCTGAGATTGGATTTTTCATTGAGTTCTCTTTGAGCTACGTTTAAAACTTTCATCCTAAAGTATTTAAACGATGGATATTTTTTAGTCTTGCTTCCTAAGAGAATTTGCCTGTAATCTTCTAACGAATAAGAAAATTTCTGTTGACCTTGACCATAATAATCTTTCAGGATTTGATACATCCTTATCGAATAAACACTTTTCAGCTTAACCACTTCTTGTAGCTTTAATCTCGTAAATCGCCCGTTTAATTCCAGTAAATAAGGTTTCAATTCATGATGAAACCGTAACAATAGAGAATCTTCCTCTGTATTCACCTCAGCATAGCTTACCCATTGAAACATTTTCCATCCATGCTCTGTCTCAATTTGTAACACTCTACTCAACAATCTCTTAACCACGTTCTCCATTTCTCTCTTACCACTTTTACGGTCAACACCTAAAAGATTCAAAAATTGAGTAATTGATGTTCGATAAGTTAAAAAATCGCTGTCATCAGGATTTATAAAGGACATCATTGCACATAAAATTAATTGCTCATTCTTTGTAATGCCATATCTTGCTTCAACTAAGCTATTTGCTTGAGTAATAAGATATTTTTTATCAAAATCTTTCAAAAGATTTACTCCATAGTTAAATTTTATTCGTAAAAATTATGTATATAAAAATTAAAATTATAAAAACTCGTCGACCCAAGATTTTTTGATAAAAAATACCGCAATAAAAACATGTTTTTCATGAAAGTTCACTTTAAAAATATAGTGGAATTTTTTACAGAAAATTCTTAATATACTTGTAGTTACAAATTTAATTTTTTAAAGATTACGTTTATAAAATAAGTAGACCCGTAAAATTTATATACAAATAATTAATATAAAAAATTATTATTATACATAAGCTTACAATACAAGTCTACCTAAATAAAAAAAGTAAACTCTTAGTGCAAATTGATAAACAACCAGTGCAAATTGGGCACCAGTCAGTGCAAATTGGGCACCAGTCAGTGCAAATTGGGCACCTTTAAACGGAAAAAAAACATTAAATTCAATAAGTTACGGCGTCTTAAACAAGAAAAACAAGAAAAACAACAAACAGGGGCCGAGCTGAATTTTAAGTTCTTCGCATAATTTTTTTATATTAATTTCAATTTCACCGTTTTGGTATAAAATTTTTTTATGTAAAATCCAAAATATAAATATAAATTAACTTAACATTAATAATAATTATTTTACTACCTTTGCCTCATTTATTAAATTAGCTTATTGATATAGTTAACAAATTAATTTTAATGTAAAAGTAAATTACAACCACGCAACTAAAAAAACTGCGTAAATTATGTGGTATAACAATATTTTTCAAAATTTACAATTATCTATTCATAAATATAAATTATTAATTTGTATAATGCATTTTAAGGAACTTAAATTAAAAATCCTTAGACTCACATTAAAAACAAAAGATATGCGCTTAAAATTGAAATTAATCCTGTAAAAAGGCTATATTTACATGGCACACAGAAATATTTTTGGAAAAATAACTTAACCAAATCCCAAATGAATATTTTTTACCAATTCAATAAAAATAATTAACTCATGGATAAAATAATGACAAAAAATAATAACTCACTAAATTGCTATATTATTGGAGAAAGCAGTTTATTAATTCAATGTATTATAGAGCTACAAAAACAAGGGTTCAAAATATTTGGTATTATTTCGTCTGATCAAACTGTCATTGAATGGGCAAAAAGTAAGGAAATTGATTCTCAACTGCCAAAAAATAACATTATCGAATTCCTTAAAAAACAACCTTTTAGCTACTTATTTAGTATTGCTAATATAGCCCTACTTCCCAAGGAGGTTATAGAATCTCCCTCCTGTTATGCCATCAACTACCATGATGCATTACTTCCAGCCTACGCAGGACTCAACGCAACTTCTTGGGCAATTATTAATCAAGAAAAGAAGCATGGTGTTACTTGGCACACCATGACCGAAGAAATTGATAGTGGTGAAATTCTAAAACAAGCAATTGTCGAAATTAGTGAGGAAGAAACCGCTTTTACATTAAACGGCAAATGCTACGAGGCAGCAATTGCTTCATTTTCTGAAATGATTGATGAATTACGTCAGGATAACGCTGTTTTAACCAAACAAGATTTTACAAAACGCAGCTACTTTTCTCGATCTCGTCAATCAAGCAATGGATGCCTCATTTCATGGAACCGTGATGCCCACAAAATACATGCTTTAGTTCGAGGATTAGATTTTGGACCCTATCCTAACCCGCTAGGTGTAGCCAAGTTTTTCATTGATAACAATACAATCATTGTTTCACAAACGAAAATTACCAATGTTCCATCTGCATCAACACCAGGCACCATCATAGCTATTCAAGATAACTTTGTCACTGTAACTACAACCAATTACGATATTGAGCTACACGAGTTGATGACAGTCAGAGACCAACATATACTCATTGCAGACTTTGTGACTCAATTTAAACTACATGAAGGTTACCAATTTGAGGATGTTACTCCAGAAAATCAGAAACAGATTGCAGCACTTGATGCCAAAATTGCTAGATATGAAGCTTTTTGGGTAAACAGACTGTCAACATTACAGCCTCTAGAAGTCCCCTACATTAACTATACAAATTTGAGGGCTGACACTGACAAACTCGAAACCATACGGTTGCCTATTTCCAATGAAATTTCTGAGTTTCTAACCACTATTTTTCCTGACTGGAACACAAGTAATTTCATTTCAGCTGTTTTTATCGCTTATTTGGCTAGAATTGGAGAAAACCTAACCTTTGACATTGGAATTAAAAATACTGAGTTTAAAAACGATTTTAAGGGCCTTGAAGCACTCTTCTCATCGTATATTCCTTGTCATATTACAGTGGACAAAGAACAAGCGTTCAAAAATGTACTCTTGGCAATACAAGAACAAATAACATCTTCGCAGCATCGCAAAACCTATCTGCACGATACTGTTGTTCGTTATCCTAAACTCGAACGACTAGAAAATACACCGTTCTCAATCATCATAGAAACAGCAGAAAATCTAAACAGTACTGAATCCAAACAGGTTAATGACCTAACTTTCACTGTTCAAGAAGACGGTAAAGAATATGCCTTCTCATATAATACAACCTCCTTAACCCAGGATGCTGCATTAAACATGGTTGATCAGTTCACGGTTTTCGTAAAAAACATTATCAATCAACATAACATACCCTTAGCAAAATTATCCTTACTATCGAATGAAGCCTACCAACAAATTTTAGATAACTGGAATCATACCCAAACTGATTACCCAAATAACACTAACCTTTCTCAGCTATTCGAGACTCAAGTTGAAAAAACACCCAACGCAATTGCGATTACATTTGAAAATCAACAATTAACCTACAAAGAACTAAACGATAAAGCAAATCAAGTTGCACACTATCTACAAACCCTAAATGTTGGACCCGAAATCCTTGTAGGACTCTGTGTTGATCGTTCGCTTGATATGCTAATTGGGGTATTAGGCATTCTTAAAGCAGGTGGTGCTTATTTACCATTAGACCCTACTTATCCTTCTGGCCGCGTATCTTTCATGCTAGAAGACGCAGGTATCGATGTGTTATTAACACAACAAAAATGGCGTAACAAATTATCTGAAATGACAACTGCAACGCTAGTTTGTTTAGACAGTCAGTGGGAAACAATTGCTCAAGAAAGTGAAACTAATCCAATCAATAAAGCAGGGCCTAATAACTTAATTTATATTATTTACACATCTGGTTCCACAGGTCGTCCTAAAGGGGTTCAAATCACCCACCAAGCATTTATTAACTTCTTATATGCAATGCACCAATCAGTCGGTTTGGATAAACAAGATATTTTGTTAGCAGTCACAACCCTTTCTTTTGATATTGCTGGCTTAGAACTTCATTTACCGCTCATTACAGGCGCACAAATCAAACTAGTTAGCCGAGAAACAGCGTTAGACGGTTTACAGTTATTAGATAATTTAACCACCTCAAAAACAACGGTGATGCAAGCAACCCCAGCAACATGGCAAATGTTAATCAATGTTGGATGGAAAAATACACCACATTTAAAAATACTTTGCGGTGGAGAAGCATTATCTCGTCCTTTAGCTGGACAATTGCTAGAAAGGGGGAACAGTGTTTGGAACCTGTATGGACCAACAGAAACAACTGTATGGTCTTCCGTTTATCAAGTTAAACCACAAATAGAAAGCGGTCAAAATACATCAGAACTCATTGGTCGCCCAATTGCCAATACACAACTGTACATTTTAGACCACTATTTACAACCTACACCTGTCGGTATTCCTGGCGAACTTCACATTGGTGGAGATGGTTTAGCCCGCGGTTATCTCAATCGTCTTGAATTAACTAACGAAAAATTTATTCCAAACCCTTTTAGTGAAAATCCTGATTCTCGTCTCTATAAAACAGGTGATTTAGTTCGCTATCGCCCTGACAGTAATATTGAATATATTAGTCGTATAGACCATCAAGTGAAAATTCGTGGTTTCCGTATAGAAATCGGAGAAATCGAATCACAACTCAGAAAACATACAGCAGTACGAGAAGCGGTTGTCGTTGCCCAAGAATATCCACCTGGCAGCCAAAATTTAATTGCTTATGTTGTACTCAAACAAACGCAATCAGACATATTAAGCGAGCAGCTACTTAACCACTTAAGGGAAATATTGCCAGATTACATGATCCCTTCTCTGTTGATGATGTTAGATGCAATGCCATTAACCCCTAATGGCAAAGTGGATCGTCGCAGCTTACCATTACCAAAAGAAAACTTAGCACATTTCAGCCAGGCAAAACTCGTTATCTCCCCCGATTTTTCTACTGAGCAAAAACTGACCGCTATTTGGTCTTATTTGTTAAGACGAGAACAAATAGATAATGATGAAAAATTTTTTGAAATAGGGGGGAATTCCCTGCTTGCAACGGAAGTCATCCTAAAAATACGGGATATTTTTTCCGTTCAATTACCTGTGAGTAAATTGTTTGAGTCATCAACGATTGCTAAACTTACTCGTGTCGTTGATACTATTTTAGTTGAAAAAACAGTGGTTAATGAACCTACTGAAAAAGATCAAGAAAGTGATGATGAGCAACTGTTAGCAATGCTAAGAGGATTGGCTGACGATAAATTAGAACTAGATGATGTTGCCAAGCATTTGGATTCGATTTAGCAATGGGTTTAAAAATATTTAAATCTCAATTAATCAAAACTAAGAAAAGATAATTTCCATGTTCTTATTTGGTATAAAATTTGTTTTTGCTAGCTATATAGGAATGAGGCTCTATGAAGAATTTCATAGTAAAAAAGCTCAGTCTAAAGGCAAAAAAACGATTCCTCAAGATAACTTACAGGAAGATAAAACAATCGTTAAATATAGCCAACGTGAAAAACAATTGCATTATATTGCGGCAAGCAATGTTTCATTAGGCTTATCATGGTTGAGTTATTTAAATCCTATTTTTTTACCTGCCATGTTGCTTGTTTTTACTTATTCTGCACTTCCCTATTTACGGGTGGTTGAACAGTCTTTGCTGAAAAAGAAAAAAGTTGATGGTTATGTATTGTATGGTATTGCCGACTTCATGACTTTAGGCTTAGGGCGCATTGCTACCGCCTCATTTGCGGTAGGATTGTTACACACAGCACGTTTTGTCATCAGTAACGCAGAGGAAAATACAAAACAAAGCATAGTTAATATTTTTGCTAAGCAACCCAATTACGTGTGGTTACTGAAAGAGGGGATTGAGCTGAAAACCCCTTTGGAAGAAGTTATCAAAGGTGATATTGCGGTCGTGAACACAGGTGATATTATTCCTGTGGATGGCACAATCGTTAAAGGTTTTGCGGCAATTGATCAGCAAGCACTCACAGGTGAATCACAACCAGCAGAAAAAGCCGAAGGTGAAATAGTATTTGCATCTACTCAAGTCATGACAGGCAGTATACATATTCAGGTAAGAGATTCTGGTAATGACACGACGGTAGCAAAAATCACCAACATTTTGAATAATTCCATAGACTTCAAAACAAATTTCCAACTTAGAGGAGAACAGTGGGCAGATAGTTGGAACTTACCTGTTTTGGGGCTAGCCTTTGCCAGCATGCCTTTTCTATGCCCTGTTGGTACCGTTGTTATACTGAATGGACATATCGCTAATACCATACGTGTTGTAGCACCACTAAGTACACTCAACTATATCAATATTGCTTCACACAAAGGTATTTTAATTAAAGACGGACGAGTATTGGAAGATTTGCCCAACATTGATACCTTTTTGTTTGATAAGACAGGTACCTTGACCAGTGAAGTGCCTGAAGTTGGACGTATTCTCATTTATGGAGAAAGCTATAGTGAGAACGAAGTTTTAGCTTACGCAGCCGCAGCTGAAGGTCGATTGACGCATCCAATCGCTCGTGCAATTTTAAATCGTGCTAAAGCCGCAGAATTAGTTTTGCCTGAAGTGGACGAAGCTGATTATACGATTGGTTACGGAGTCTGTGTGCTGATTGATAATAAGCTGATTCAAGTAGGTAGCCGTCGTTTTATGCAAAAAGAAAACATTGCGTTACCAGAAAACTTCGATGAGGAAATGCAAGATTCACATAACGCAGGGCATTCTTTAATCATGGTGGCCATTAATGACCTGTTTGTGGGGGCATTAGAACTTCATGCTGCCCTACGCCCAGAAATTGGTGAATTATTAGCGAGTCTACATAGCATGGGCGTGAAGCATTTTGCAATCGTTTCTGGAGATCATCGTCAGCCTACGCAAAAATTGGCAGAAACTTTGGGTATGGATGATTATTTTTATGATGTTTTACCACAAAATAAGGCTGAGATTGTAGAAAAATTGCAAGCTGAAGGACGTAGCGTATGTTTTGTGGGTGATGGTGTCAATGATACGATTGCAATGAAAAAAGCAAATATTTCTATTTCCCTTAGCGGCGCCAATTCTGTTGCTACGGATACAGCGCAAATTGTTCTTATGGATGCGTCACTTAAGCATTTACCAAAATTAATGCATCTTTCTGTAGAATTAAATGAAAATTTGTATAAAAGTTGGTTGTTCAATATTATACCAGGGGTATCCACTGTCATCTGCGCATTTGCTTTTCGCATTGATATTCTTGCAGGTTTATTGATCAGCCAAAGTGGGCTTATTTTAGGTACTATTAACGCGATGATGCCTTTGCGCCAAATTAGTAAAACGGAAAAATTACAAGTAAAAAATAATAATAAACAATAAGGTTGTTGAGCATTAAACCAAGTGCTTTTATTTTTTTATCATGGGAGGAAAACATGACTGAAGTTACTCAGGACGTCGAACGTTGTTCAATTTGTACATTGCCTGCAGTTCACCCCTTGGCTGAACTTGATGATCAGAAAGTGTGTAAATCATGTCGAGAGAAAATTGTACAAGAGAAGAAGCAGAATGTTTTTAAAAATGAAGAAGAACTGATTGCTGCGCTTGCACCTTTTAAAGGTTCAGGTAGAAAGTATGATGTTGTTGTTCCTTTGAGTGGCGGTGTTGACAGTTCATTTGCACTGATCCGGATTGTGGAAAAATTCGGTTTGAAGCCTTTGGTGTTCCATAATGATCATGGTTTTGAAGATTCAGTTGCGACTGACAATGTTCGTAAACTTTGCGCCTCTTTAGATGTTGATTTGCTTTTATGGCAGCATGATTTCAACTTTATGAAAACATTGTGGCGACACCTAAATACAAGCAACATCCCAGGTGCTAGTGCTTGTTATTTATGTGCTAATGTGATTTACATGAATGCCCTTGAATTGGCTAATGCGTTTGATGTTCCTTTGCTGATCAATGGTTACTCAAAAGGTCAGGCTGAAATTATTGAACAGAAGAAGCGCGGAACAGATATTCTTGCACAGTATTTACAATACATTAGTAAGAATGACCCTGAGTTTACTGAAGAATTCATGCGACGATACAAAATTTTGGGTAAGCAACGAATTTTTGCAGGCGTTGAAGACCTTGAAGGTGGACCTACAGAGCAAGTGTTAACCATTCCATTTTTCCTTTTTAGCTTTTATAAAACAGATAAAGCAACATTACAGGAAGAATGTCGGAAACGTTTTGACTGGCAACCAATGAAAACAAGCTATCCCGCCCGTACAACGAATTGCGAAATGATTTGGTTGAATACCTATGTAGACAATAAGAAATTTGGTTATTCAGTGTATGACGAAGAGTATGCTGGTATGGTCCGTTCGGGAGATATGACTGCGGATCAGGCTTTGAAAGACCTTGAACACACACCACCAGAAGGCTTGTTAGAAAGATTGGCAGATGAAATTGGGTATGATTTAAATCAGAAACATAGCCAGAAAGCTGGGTAAAATAGCGTTTTAGTTGCTTAGTGGGAACCACCCCCTAGCCCCCTCCTTAGAAAGAAGGGGGAAAAAGATTTTTGGTTAAGCAAAAATCTTCCTACTCTTTACATAAGTGGAAAAATTCTCTTGTTTCTACGTAAGGGCGAGAGAATTTTTATTCCCCCTCCTTGTTAAGGAGGGGGCTAGGGGGTGGTTCATAAGTTTCAAACAAACCCATATTTTTCTGAAAATAGATAATTACAATGATAACTTGGCTCTTTCCTGGACAAGGCTCCCAGCATAAAGGTATGGGAGAAGATTTATTCAAAGAATTTAGTGAGTTAGTTGCTCAAGCAAATGATATTTTAGGCTATTCTATTCAAGAACTTTGCTTAAATAATCCTGAGGAAAAGCTCAACCAGACGCTGTATACTCAACCTGCCGTTTATACGATCAATGCCTTATCTTTTTTTAGAAAAACAGGACAAGGCGCAGCATTACCAGATTTCGTTGCAGGTCACAGTTTAGGTGAATATAACGCCTTATTGGCTGCGGCAACCTTTGATTTTGTAACGGGACTTAGGTTGGTAAAAAAACGTGCAGAATTGCTGAGTCAGACGAGTCAAACTGTTGATGGTACCATGGCTGCGATCATTAACCTTCGTGTGGATGAATTGCAAACCGTCTTGACAAACAATGGACTTGACAAGATCGACATTGCTAATCTTAATGCACCCTTACAAACGGTTATTTCTGGCATCCGATCTGATATTGTCCAAGCTGTAAAAATCTTAGAAACGCTTAAAGATGTCTACTGCCCAATATTACAGGTGAGTGGTGCATTTCATTCTCGCTATATGTCTGAAGCGCAACAAAAGTTTGCCTCTTTTATAGAAGGCATAGAATTTAATGAACCCAAGATACCTGTTATTTCAAATGCGACAGCCAAACCCTATGAACAGTCAGAAATTGCTGCAAATTTGACAGCGCAAATCACGCACCGAGTCAATTGGGTAAAGAGTATCCAGTATTTGTTACAGCAAGGTGATATGCTGTTTGAAGAAGTTGGGCCAGGCAATGTACTGACAAAGCTTATCCCTAAAATAAAGATGGATACTAAACCTGTTGTCACAAAAGAAATTAGTCATTCAGAGAATGATGCCACTATTTTACTGAAGTCTCTTGGAAGCCAAGATTTTACACGAGACTATGGGATTAAATATGCCTATGTGACCGGTGGAATGGCTAGAGGTATTGCTTCTGTGGCGCTGGTTGTCAAAATGGGACGAGCTGGATTAATGGGATATTTTGGCACAGCTGGTTTGACGCTGTCGAAAATTGAAGAAGAGATTCAACATATCCAGCGAGCACTTAGATTTGGGGAAGCTTATGGCATGAATTTCCTGCATACACCAAGTAATCCACAGCATGAGCTTAATATGGTTGAACTGTTTTTAAAATATAACGTTCAACACATTGAAGCAGCAGGCTTTATGCAGATAACACCTGCTTTAGTGAAATATCGTGTTAAAGGGTTACAACGGAACGCGCTTGGAAAAATTATTTCACCTCAAAAAATTATGGCCAAACTGTCCCGACCTGAAATTGTGGAAATATTCTTAAGTCCTCCTCCCCAAAAAATGGTTCACAAGCTGTTAGAAACAAAACAAATATCATCGACTGAAGCAAAATTATCTCAACATATTTCAATGGCTGATGACCTGTGTGTTGAATCAGATTCTGCAGGACAGACTGATATGGGGGTGATGGCAGTGTTATTACCCACGGTTATCCGGCAGCGAGATGAACTAGCAAAGCAATACAGTTACAGTAAACAAGTCAGAGTTGGGGCAGCGGGCGGTATTGGTACCCCTGAAGCGGCAAGTGCTGCATTTATACTGGGTGCAGACTTTATTCTAACTGGGTCTATCAATCAATGTACTGTCGAAGCAGGTACCTCAGATATCACTAAAGATATACTCCAGCAGTTAAATGTGCAGGATACTATTTATGCGCCTGCAGGTGATTTGTTTGAATTAGGAGCAAAAAATCAGGTTGTTCGTCAAGGCGTTTTTTTTCCGGCGCGTGCCAATAAACTGTATGATCTTTACCAACACTGTGACTCGTTAGATGAGATTGATGAAAAGACAAAAACTCAGATACAGGAAAAATATTTCCATCGCAGCTTTGAGGAGGTATATGCAGAGGTAAAAACTTACTACGCTACTTGGATGCCGGAGATGATTGAAAAGGCTGAGCGTGTGCCAAAAGTTAAAATGGCACTCATCTTCAAATGGTACTTTGCTCATTCTATGAATTTGGCTGTACAAGGGGATATTAAATACAAAGTGGATTATCAGATTTATTGTGGTCCAGCCATGGGTGCATTCAATCAGTGGGTAAAAGGCACATCCTTAAAAGATTGGCGTAATCGGCATGTAGATGCAATAGCAGAAAAGATGATACAGGAAACAGCAGTCATTTTTAATCAGCAATATGCTGCAATGTATGGATATAAACCAGAGAAAATTTGACAGTACTGAAAAGCATCAGTATAGTCTCTAACTTACAAAGTTGGCAGAGTTTTCTTGACAAACCTACTTTTCCTGCTAGCTTGCCTATTAAATGAGAACATCTTAACAGTTTTTATGATTAATAATCAGTATGTTACAGAAGTATGTTTTTAGTTTTGCAGAAGGCCAGTTTATCACTTAAATTCCATTAGGAGCGTTTTACGATGAAAAAACTAAAGGTAGTAATAGGTATTACCGCGATTTTCCTAGCTTTTTTTTCACCAAATTGGGCATTTGCGCTTTCAAAGGCGACGAAGGTTTCGACAGAGAGTGGTCCTGTGGTTGGTGTTCAGGCTGATAATGGTATAGATATGTTCCTTGGTATTCCTTATGCTGAACCACCTGTGGGTGAATTGCGTTGGAAAGCACCTCAACCTATTGCTCCTTGGTCAAAACCATTGACGGCTGATAACTATGGTCCTAATTGTCCGCAAAAACGGGTTGATAAGGTTGCTAGTGGCACCAGCGAAGATTGCTTGAGATTAAATGTATGGACACCAGATGTAGCCTCCACTGAAAAATTACCCGTCATGGTATGGTTTCATCCTGGTAGCTTTAGCATCAACAGTGGTAATACATGGGGTGGTAAAAACTTAGCAAAACTAGGTAATGTTGTTGTCGTTTCTATGAATTATCGACTTAATGTGTTTGGCTTTTTAGCCCTTGAAGAATTGAAAGCAGAAGACAGCAATCATCCAACGGCTGGAAATTACGGTTTTGAAGATCAACTGCTTAGCCTACAATGGGTACAACAAAATATTGCTAAGTTTGGTGGTAATCCAAACAATGTCACCATTTTCGGTGAATCATCAGGTGGCATGGCTGTCAGTGCTCTTTTAGTTTCACCCAAAGCTAAAGGTTTATTCCATAAAGCCATTACTCAAAGTGGTCCAAGTGCTGCAGTTGATAGATCTATGGAGCAGGCAATTAAAGAAGGTAACGAGCGCCTCAGTCCATTGGGTTGTGAAAAAGAAGATGGTTTTCTTGCGTGTTTGAGAAGTAAATCAGCCGATGAAGTGCAAAAAGCCATACCACCAGAAGTGGGTTTATCTGGTATAGCTTGGACACCTGTTAACGATAACATATTCTTGGCGGACTCTCCTGCTGATTTATTCAAACAAGGTAAAGCACCTAAAGACATACCCGTATTATATCTTGTGACTAAAGATGAACAAATGCTCATGGTCAACGGACAAAATATGATGGATATTGATGAGAAAACTTATAAAAAAGTTGTGACAGGCCTTATCAAACCAAAGGCTGATGTTAAAAAAGTGCTTAAGCAATATAAAGCTTCAAAATTCCAAAGTCCTGCTTATGCATTGGGTGCTATTCTCACTGACAGAGACGTCAAATGTTTAATACGTAATGAACTACGTGACCTATCCAAATCAGGGGTTGATGTCTATATGTCATTTTTTATGGCTGGACGTGATATTCCTAGCGTAAAAGCTTTAGGTGCATTCCATACTGTTGATGTGGATTTTGTGTTTTTCTCTGATGAAGGCAGTTTTGGCCTGAATGAAGCAGAGAAAGTGTTATCTCGCTCAGTTATTAGCCATTGGGCCAGTTTTGCGCATACTGGCAATCCTAATGCAATGGCAACGGGTGTTGCATGGCCAAAATACGATATGCAAAGTGGCGAACAATACATTGAATTTGATACAGATAATATTTCTGTAGAAACAAAGCTATTTCCACAATGTGATTTTTGGGACGCCTTATAAGCTATTCGTAGCTTGATAATTGGATTTACCCATATTCGGCAGAAGAAATTCAGCCTGATATGGGGTTGCTTTGCCTTTAATTTCAGTATTTTTAAGTAATTTGAACTTTAGTTCAGTATATACAAATTTATACGTACTTCAGTTTAGAACCACCTAATTCATTGAAGGAAGCACCTCAATGCCTCAAATAAACGTTTTATTCCGAGCCAAAGTGAAAGCTGGACGGGAAGATGAATTTTATAAAGTTGCATCTGAAATTACGAAGTCCACTCGTGCAGAAGATGAAGGCTGTATCAATTTCACATTCCATCAACATACTGAAAATCCTAACGATTTTTTTGCATATGAACAATGGCGCGATCAAGATGCATTTAATGCCCATTTTGCGCGGTTAGCAAAAGTGTACGGTGCTCCAACGGAGGGGGGGATTCTTCCCGCTTTCTTGAGTGATTTCTTTGAAGAAATGCAAGCTGAAATGTTTAATGTAGTGGAATCTGCTTCGTAAGCAAGCAAAGTAGGCAATAGCATACGCATTGTTTCAAAATTGATGTTACTAGGGTAATGCTAAATAGAATAACTACTCTGTCCATTTATTACCTCTAACTTTTTAGTGAAGAAAGAGGTTCGAAGTGGTTGGAAACCAATTTGCGTAACATTAGTTAATTGTCATAACTATTATAATAATGCCCTGTTGCTTGCTGCAGGGCTTTTCTTTTTGGGCGGAGGAGAGATATGAATAATGATGCTACTAAACTCGTTTTAAAACTAATTAAAAATCGGCAAATTACCCCTGAAGAGGGTGCTAAGTTAATAAAAGAAATTACATCTTCAAAAACAAATAATACTCAAAACCAAGATATTGCAGTCATCGGGATGTCAGGACAATTTCCTGATGCCCAAAATGTGAATGAATATTGGACTAATTTGGCAGCAGGTACCAATTCTGTTGTCGAAATAGATCGTTGGCCTACTGATCAATATTATGATCCTGACCCTGAAGTGCCTAATAAAAGTTATAGTAAATGGGCGGGGTTGATTGATAATATTGACAAATTCGATCCAGCCTTTTTCAAAATTTCTCCTCGAGAAGCGGAGTTGATGGATCCGCAACAACGATTATTTTTACAAGAGGCCTGGCATGCGTTAGAAGATGCAGGTTACTCGCCAAAGAGTTTGGATGGTAAAAAATGTGGGGTATTTGTGGGGTGTTCCACGGGTGATTACCAACACCTCTTTGCTGAAAATAAAATATTCCCTCAAGCTTATTCATTACTGGGCAATATTACGTCTGTCCTTGCTGCTAGAATTTCTTACCTGTTAAATTTGAAAGGCCCAAGTATTGCCATAGATACGGCCTGTTCTTCTTCTTTAGTTGCATTGCATCTTGCGTGTGAAAGTATCCGTATGGGAACTTGTGACATGGCATTAGCGGGCGGTGTGATGATATACCCTACCCCATTTAGCTTTATTTGGGCCAGTAAAATGGGGATATTGTCACCACAAGGTAGATGCAAAGCCTTTGATCAAGAAGCCAATGGTATTGCGATTGGTGAATGTGCTGCGGCTGTGATATTGAAGCCTTTAGAGGTTGCTTTAAAAGCGGGTGACAATATTTTAGGCGTGATTAAAGGGTCAGGTATTAACCAAGATGGTAATACCGATCCTGGTATCACTGCCCCCAGTGCCTCTGCTCAAGCTGAATTGGAAACAGAGGTATACCATAAATATAACATTAATCCAGAAACCATTAGTTACGTCGAAGCGCATGGGACGGGCACTAAATTAGGTGATCCGATTGAAATTGATGGATTAACCCAAGCATTTAGAAAATATACTCAAAAGAAACAATATTGTGCCATTGGCTCGGTAAAAACGAATATTGGTCATACTCAGATAGCAGCGGGTATTGCGGGTTTTATCAAGCTGTTATTGTGCTTAAAACATAAACAACTCGTCCCTTCTTTACATTTAGACAAAGAAAATGAGCACCTGCATTTTCCAGATACTCCATTTTATGTCAATACTGAACTGAAAGATTGGGAAACAGACCTAGGGGTACCGCGACGTGCAGCGTTAAGTTCGTTGGGCTTTAGTGGCACTAATTCGCATGTCGTCGTAGAAGAATATATTCCTAGTTATGCTTCTTCAGACATCACGCATGATATGCCACAACTTATCGTATTGTCAGCAGCCAATGAAGATCGACTAAAAGCTTATGCCAAAGAGGTGAAGCAGTTTTTAGAGACTTCAGTATCCCATTACTCGTATTTCTCTATGGCTAATTTTTCTTACACCCTGCAAGTAGGGCGTGAAGCCATGGCAGAACGTTTAGCCATAGTGGCTGATAATATAGACGTTATCGAAAAATTAAGCCAATATCTGGATGGCAACACAGACGTGGCGAATCTTTATCTGGGTAATATCAAGCGAGATAAAGCACAATTGGCGCTTTTGTTTGAAGGCAAAGACAAGACAACAACGTTAGCGCACATTGTCGAAAATAAACAGTTAGAAGAAATCGCAGACGTTTGGGTATTAGGGGCAACGATTGATTGGCAACAGTTGTATCAAAAGCATAAGCCCCAACGTATTTCATTACCTACTTACCCCTTTGCTAAAAAGTCTTACTGGATTCCTATTGATACCTCCCAGAAAGTGGCTGAGGCACCCGTGAAGGTATCCACTGACCAACCTGAAATTTTGTATTATCACAATCAATGGGAAGCACAAACCCTAGAAGGGCTTGCATCCTCGTTGACTCCTGAAAATACTGTATTAGTTTTTGATCTCAGTGAGTTGCGACATGCAAGCTTTAAAGCACAATTTAAATGTGATGTCATCTCGGTCATTCCAGGGGAAAGTTATCAAGAACTGGGGCATCATAGTTATGCCATTAATCCCAATCATCCCGTTGATTATTACCAGTTATTGGGAGCATTAGACCAAGCACCCAGTCACATTATTCACTTATGGTCACAATCTCGATTTAATAGTGCAGCATTAAGTGCTCAGCTTGAAATCAGTTTATTTTCAATATTTTATCTCAGTCAAGCATTACTTGCGTTGCAACCTAAAAAGCAGGTGCAGTTACTCTATGCTTATCTAGCCAATTCAAAAGAATTACAGCCTCATTATGCTGCGTTAAGTGGATTTGCCAAAACTGTTCACCAAGAAAATTCAAAATTAACCTATAAAACCGTCGCATTATCAAGTTTAGAAAACATCAGTAAAATTGCTTTGGATGAGTTTCAAACCCCAGATGCCCAAGTATGGTATGAAAAAGGGCAACGTTGGATCAAGCAGTTGCAATTACTAAAAAAAGTGTCTGAAGGAGAGAAACCAGTTCTTTTAAAAGAGCACGGTGTTTATTTAATCACTGGTGGTGCGGGCGGCTTAGGATTGGTATTTGCCGAATATTTAGCAAAGCATTTTAAAGCGAAATTGGTTTTAACGGGTCGTTCTCCACTGTCTCAAGTGCAAGAAGACAAAATTAATGTGTTGAATGCGTTGGGCGCTGAAGTCATCTACAGAAGAGCGGATGTCTCAAAATGCATTGATGTAGAGATGCTTATTTCAGAAATCAAAGCAGAATTTAATGCGTTAAATGGTATTATTCATAGTGCAGGCGTGATTAAAAATGCTTTGATTACTAAGAAAACAACAGAAGAAATAGATACCGTTATTGCCCCCAAAGTCTATGGGACAGTCTACTTAGACGAAGCCACGCAACATGAGTCCCTAGACTTTTTTGTCTTATTCTCTTCTGTGATTTCCATGATGGACAACGTGGGTCAAAGTGACTATGCCTATGCCAACGCATTCATGGATAATTTTGCTGAAAAAAGAGAAAAACTTAGACAGGCTAAGAAACGTTTTGGTAAAACGCTTGCGATTAATTGGCCTTTGTGGAAACAAGGAGGAATGCAAGTTGATGCTCAAACGGAAAAATGGCTGGCTGATGCGATGGGCATGTTGGCCATTTCAAATGACACCGGTATCAACTCCTTTCTTCAAGGCTTAGCTTCTGAAAGTAGTCAATGTGTTGTCGTAGAAGGGTATCACCAAAAAATTGGCAAAGCACTAGGGTTTGGTGTTACATGTACTGAGACAACTTCAGTAACTTCTACTGTTAAACCAGCACCACAAGCGCGTCAGAAGGTTGATGACAGTAAAGTCGTGGCACATGAAACAACGGATGCCGCAACGCTCTCATTAGCACAATTGCAACAAGAATTAGTGGCAATCGTGGCATCGAATTTAAAAGTCAATGAAGCTGATATTGATGTCAATGAAGAGATTGCTAATTATGGGGCTGACTCAATTCTTGCCATCATGATTGCCAATCAAGTGAACGAAAAATATGATTTAGAACTATCAGCCACGTTATTTTTTGATTATCCCACTATTGCTGCATTAAGCGAACATTTATGTGAAACCTATCAAGCACGTTTTTGTGGAAAACAGGCTGCCAATGAAGAAGTTGTGCCGCAGGTTACTACTACTCTTTCTCAAGAGCTGTTGCAGCAAGATGTGTTAGCCATCGTATCATCCACCTTGAAAATTGACGTTGCTGATATTGATCTCAATGAAGATGTGACCAATTATGGTGCTGATTCTATTGTTGCCATCATGATGGTGAACCAAGTCAATGAAAAATATGATTTAGAACTATCAGCGACACTGTTTTTTGATTATCCTTCAATTGCTGCGTTGACCCAATTTTTATGCGAAGAATACCAGGATCGTTTTGGCAGTCAAGTAGTTGAAAGTTCGATTTCTCAGGATGTTGAAACAACTTCCCTAGTACAGCTACAGCAAGCCTTAGTAGACATTGTGTCATCTACCTTAAAAATTGATGCGACAGACATTGATTTGAGTGAAGAAATTACTAATTACGGGGCTGATTCGATTCTTGCTATTATGATGGTCAATCAGGTGAATGAAAAATATGACCTGGAACTGTCAGCTACGCTATTTTTTGACTATCCTTCCATTGCTTCATTAACTCAGTATTTATGCGAAGAATACCCAACGCATTTTCATAGTGCAGCAAACGAGCTTCAGGATACAGCTCTAGAAATTGACACAATTTCTGCAGAAGAATTACAACAAGGGCTGTTAGACATTGTATCGTCAACGCTAAAAATTGATGTAGCAGACATTGATTTGGTTGAAGAAATCACTAACTATGGTGCAGATTCTATCCTTGCTATTATGATGGTGAACCAGGTGAATGAGAAATATGACCTAGAACTGTCAGCCACCTTGTTTTTTGACTATCCTTCCATTAGTTCTCTGACCTGCTATTTATGTGAGGAATATCAAAATTGTTTCCATGGACAAGTAGATGATGAAGCAACTTTACATGAGCAAGTAGATACTATTCCTGCACAGGAGTTGCAACAAGAAATCGTCAACATTGTTTCTTCAACGTTGAAGCTTGCCGAAACTGACATTGACCTCAGCGAAGAAATCACTAACTATGGTGCAGACTCTATCCTTGCCATCATGATGGTGAATCAGTTCAATGAACGGTATGAGTTAGAATTATCAGCGACATTATTTTTTGACTATCCTTCCATTGCTGCATTGACTCAGTACTTATGTGAAGAATATCCAAACCACTTCAGTGGCTATGTTCAAAATATACCTGAAACAACAACATCTGTGACTGATGATACCCCTTGTCCAGAAGAAGTCGTGCAGGAAGTAGAGGAAGCCGTTGTCCCTGAAGAAGAATTTCAGTTAGTTTATGACCAACAAGCACAATGGTTCTCACAGCAAAAAGAGAAAGCAACGGCGGCTTACAATTTATCCATTTCACAACGCATTTGCTCACCACTAGACGTTGCTGCGTTGGAGGCTTCTTTCCAATTTATTATTGAACGTCATCCGCTGCTGCGGGCTGTATTTGCCATGAAAGACGATGGCCAATTAGTCCAAAGAATTCTGCCAAATCAACGTATTGCATTCAAAGTGTTCGATGCATCACAGTGGACGGAGGAAGAATTAAAGCAAAAAGTGATTGAAGTTGACCAAATTCCCTTCGATTTGGCCAAAGGGCCACTGTTCCGAATACATGTATTTAGCCGAAATGCACAAGATCATGTGTTGTTGATTACTATGCATCACATTATTTTTGATGGCTGGTCTGGTGCTACTGTCATTGAAGAAATGAGTAAAATCTACCCAGCGATTGTAGCTGGGAAAATACCAGACTTACCTAATCTAAAATATGGTTACAAAGATTATGTGCAGTGGTACACCGAATTGTTGGAAGGGCCAAAGATCGATGTTCAATGGCAATATTGGCAAAAACAGTTGGGTGGCGACCTTCCCGTATTAGAATTGCCCACAGATTACGAGCGCCCATCCGTACCGACTCACCGAGGCGATATTCATTTCTTCCAGTTAGATGGCACCTTAATCAAACAACTGAAAAGTCTAATCTTAAGTGAAGGGACAACACTGCACAGCTTATTGTTAGCGGCGTTTAAAGTGTTTTTATACGACTGCACCGGTCAGCAAGAAGTGATTGTGGGTTCTCCTTTTACTAATAGGAAGAGCCATAAATTTACTGGCATTGTCGGTGATTTTGTCAATATGGTGCCATTGCTTAGCCATTGTGAACCACAGACTGAGTTTAGTGCATTGCTTGGTCAAGTGAATAACACAGTACAAGATGCGCTCAGGCATTCAGAGTACCCATTCCAATTATTAGTTCAACAGTTACAACCCAAAAGAATCCCTGGGTTTTCACCCATTTTCCAAGCCGTCTTTGCTTTGCAAAAGCCAGTGTTTAAAAATTCTCCATGGTTAACGATGGATCCAACGGTAGAAAAATTTGATTGGGCAGGGCTTGAAACGAAGGGTTTTATCATTCCTACTGCAGCAGGACGATTTGATTTACTTTTGGAAATCGTTGAGTTGGAAAACACGTTAGTCAGTTGGCTTAACTACAACACTGATTTATTTAACGCTAATACCATTGCACGCATGGTTAAGCGTTTTATGTTATTCCTACAGTGTATTGTTGATAATCCGAAACAATCCATCAAAGCGCTACAGTCAGCGGTTCAAGGAAAAGACAAAGCTGTTGCTCCTATGCAAAAACAAACGCTGGCAATTTCTGCGACGTTTACGGCTGAACCCTTAAAAGATTCCTTGGACTTTTGGATGCAGCAACTCAATATGCCTTCGAAAGTTGCTTTTGCGCCTTATAACCAAGTTTTCCAACAGCTATTAGACCCTGCAAGTCTATTAGCGGGTAATCAGCAAGGTCTCAATACGTTATTAGTGCGATTTGAAGATTGGGTTGAACGTAAAGACGTTGAAGAAGCAGCACCTACTATTTTTGCCAAGATTGAAAAAAATATTCAAGATTTAGGTGGAATGTTAAAAGGGGTGGTGCAACAAGCTGCGGTGCCTTATTTGCTTTGTATTTGTCCGGCATCACCTGCAATGGCAATTCATAGCCGATTTCTCAAGCAAATGGAAAATACGCTAGAGAATAGCTTAAAAGAGACTAACAGTGTGTACTTGGTTAAATCTGTTGAGTTGCTCGACAGCTATCCTGTGGCTGAATTTTATGATGTGCTTGGGGATAAAGAAGGACGAGTTCCTTATACTCCCACTTTTTTCACTGCCCTAAGCACAATTATTAGCCGGAAACTCTACACGCTTAAACAAAGGCTCTATAAAGTTATAGTACTGGATTGTGATAATACAATATGGCAAGGTGTGTGTGGCGAAGATGGGCCACTTGGCATCAAAATTAGCCCTGCTTTCCAAGCATTGCAAACTTTTATGTTAGAGCAACAGGCGGCGGGCGTCTTATTGTGTTTATGTAGTAAAAATGTGGAAGAAGATGTGTTTGCTGTATTTGACCAACGTTCAGATATGTCTATCAAACGTGAACATTTGGTCTCTTGGCGCATTAATTGGCAACCCAAGTCAGACAATATCAAATCCCTTGCGCAAGAGCTGCAATTAGGGTTAGACAGCTTTATTTTTGTTGATGATAATCCCGTTGAATGTGCAGAGGTTCAAGCGAATTGCCCTGAAGTGTTGACGCTCCAAGTACCTGAAAACACCAGTACGATTCCAACCTTCTTGCGCCATGTTTGGGCATTCGACCGCCTCAAAATTACCCCTGAAGATCAACAACGAACCGCTTTCTATCAGCAAAATACTCAACGAGTGCAGTTGCGTGAACAAGCTATGACGCTGGAAGATTTTCTGAAGAGCCTAGAAATTCAAATCAACATCACAGACATGCAGCCTGCCCAAATAGGCCGTGCTTCGCAAATGACGCAACGAACTAACCAGTTCAATGCAACAACAATCCGTCGTAGTGAAAGTGATATTCAACAACTTGTTCAATCGGGCGAGTACACTTGCCTGGTGGTTGATGTAAAAGATCGGTTTGGTGACTATGGTATCGTCGGATTGATGATTTTCACGGTGACAAATGATGTTTTAGACGTCGATACCCTGCTTGTTAGTTGTCGTGTATTGGGCCGAGGCGTTGAACATAACATGCTAGCCAGATTGGGAGAAATCGCGCAGCAACGGGGATTAAAAGGAGTCTCTGTCAGTTACAAGCAGACACCTAAGAATAAACCCATTCTCAATTTCCTTGAAAGTGTGGCATTTGAACAGCCTGCAGACATCGATGATGGTTTTTGGTTTCCAACAGACTTTTGTAAAGCGATTGTTTATCGTCCAGTCTCAGAGGACAATAATTCTGGTACTGCCAAAGCTGCAACATCTGTTCAAGCAAGTGTAACTGCGCCAGCAAATTCAGCTTTATTAAGCCATATTGCGACTCAACTGTCTGATCCTGAAAAGATTTTACAAGTCTTAGAATCTGAAAAACATGCTATTTCAGAGCGACAACAACCCATTGTAGCCCCACGTACCGATACTGAAACCAAGCTGGTTGATTTGTGGAAGAAGGTGTTGCACATTGAAGAAGTCGGTATCTATGACAACTTCTTTGAATTTGGGGGGGACTCGTTGTTAGCCGTAAAATTGATGTTTTACGTGCAGCAAACCTTCAACATAGAGCTACCTTTAAGTCAGTTGCTCAATGCGCCAACCATCGTTGATTTATCACAACTGATTGAAAAACCGCAAGAAGATAGAGCTGTCATTGAAGTCAAAAAACGCACTGTTACCGAAGAGCAGGACAGTTACCCATTATCTTATGGGCAACAGGCGTTATGGTTCTTGTACCAGTCTGAGCCAGAAAGTGCAGCCTACAATGTAGCGTTGCCTTTACGCATTCGTTCTGAAATCAATATCCCATTATTGCAAAATGCATTTCAAGCGCTGGTCAATCGTCATGCTTGCTTGCGAACAACCTTTACCACGCATGATGGCAAACCACGACAAAAAACAAACCAATATTTACTGATGCCGTTTGAATGGACAGATGCATTCACTTGGTCACAAGAAGAAATACAAGCTTATGTGGTTAATGCCTATCAAACACCCTTTGATTTGGAAAAAGGGCCATTGTTACGTGTTCACTTGTTAACCGACGTTAACAAGGAGCATATTTTGTTGCTGACAATTCACCACATTGTAGTCGATGGGGTATCAATATGGCAGCTAGTTGAAGAATTAGGTCAATTGTATGCATTGATTAAAGCAGGTCAGCAACCTGTGTTATCGCCACTTGAGTACAGTTATGCGGATTTTGTAGATTGGCAAACGCAGCTATTGGATAGTAAAGGCGAATCGCTTTGGACTTACTGGCAAACACAATTAGCAGGTGAATTACCTGCACTTAATTTGCCCACGGATTACCCTCGTCCCAATACGCAAAGTTATCAGGGGGCCTCTGTTCACTTTGTTATTACCAATCCACTGATGTCAAAACTCAAGCAACTCGCTCAAAATGAGCAAGTGAGCTTTTATACAGTGCTGTTAGCGGCTTACCAAGCGTTATTGTACCGTTATACGGGCCAAACGGATATTTTAGTGGGATCTCCAACTTCTGGACGGACGCAACGTGAATTTTCAGGCATTGTTGGCTACTTTGTGAATATGGTGGTGCTACGTGCAACTATTGAAGATAATTTGCCGTTTAAAGACTTTTTGAAGCAAGTCCAACAAACCATTATCAGTGCATTGGAACATCAAGACTATCCTTTTGTGAAATTAGTCGAGCGTTTGCAACCTCAACGCGATCCCAGCCGGTCTCCTATCTTCCAAGTAGATTTTGCTTTTCAACAGTTACAGCAAGGTAATAACCTAGATGTGTTTAGCACGAGTGAAGCTAAATTTGGTATGAAGACGGGTGAGTTGGAGTTAGAAACCTTTGAAATTGGGCAACAAGAAGGTTTGTTCGACCTCTCGCTCGACATCATAGAAACCAAAGAGTCGTTGGTTGCGACCTTCATGTACAGCACTGATTTGTTCAAGGATGCCACGATTAAACGTATGGTAGAACATTTCCAAATGCTGCTTGAAGGGATTACAGAAGATGCTTCGTTGTTTATTCCAAAATTACCTTTGCTGATGGAGGCAGAAAAACATCAGTTGTTGTATGACTGGAATAACAGCGAAATCAATTATCCCCAAGATAAGTGCGTACACCAGTTGTTTGAAGCGCAGGTAGCAAAGACACCTGATGCAATTGCTGTGATGTTTGAAGGGCAGAAATTAAGCTATGCGCTGTTAAATGAAAAAGCCAATCAGTTGGCACATTACTTACAGGCTGAAGGAGTCAAACCAGAAACAGTTGTTGGTATTTATGTAGAACGTTCTTTGGAGATGACCGTTGGTTTATTAGGCATTCTTAAAGCAGGGGGCGCTTATTTGCCATTAGACCCTGTACATCCCATTGATCGCATTGTATTCATGTTAGAAGATGCCAGCGTCTCTATTTTGTTGACTCAATCCAATTTAGTGGATAAGTGTGCTTCGTTAAACTTATCTGTCGTGCCTTTGAATGCTCTGCCAGTTTCGCGATTCAGTACTGATAATCCGATCAATGTCGTGGATACTAAAAGTTTAGCATATGTGATTTACACCTCTGGTTCAACAGGCACACCCAAAGGCGTGATGCTTAAACACCAAGGGTTGCTTAATCACAACAAAGCCATCATTGAACAGTATCAGTTAGCTGCTGGTGATAGATGCTTACAATTTGCTAATGTTAATTTTGATGTAGCGACGGAAGAAATTTTCCCGACTTTACTCTGTGGTGCAACTTTAGTTGTTTCTCCAGCGGACGGGTTTAATTCTTTTGCTGATTTTCAAGCATTTATCGATGATAACCAACTGACTGCAATCAACCTTCCAGCCTCTTATTGGCATGAGTGGGTGTTAAATTTATCTAAAACTGTGCCTTCAAGTTTGCGTTTAGTTGTTGTTGGTAGCGAAAAAGTGTCGTTAGAATCTTTGAAAACTTGGCAAAAACTGGATGGTCACCACGCGGTTAAATGGTTTAATGGTTATGGTCCCACTGAAGCTACCATTACTACCACGCTTTACCAACCCGCTCATGCTCAGTTAGATGAATACGCTGTAGCTTCTGTACCTATTGGCTGTCCTATCGCCAATACGCAAGTTTATGTGCTAGATCATCATTTACAGCTAACGCCAATAGGTGTTCCTGGTGAATTACACATTGGTGGTGTGGCCCTTGCCAGAGGTTATCTCAATAATCCTGCTTTAACGGCAGAGAAATTTGTTGTCAATCCTTTTGACAAAGAAGGTCAGTCTCGTCTCTATAAAACTGGAGATTTAGTACGTTATTTATCTGATGGCAATATTGAATACCTTGAACGTATTGATCATCAAGTGAAAATTCGTGGTTTTCGAATTGAGATAGGTGAGATTGAAGCTGCGCTGATGCAGCATCCAAATGTTCAAGATTCACTAGTAAACCTTTTTGAGAACAAAAATGGTAGATACCTTGTGGCTTATGTTGTGCCTACCGAACATCAATTGTTGCATGAAGATAAATGGCATTTGGAACTTGCTGACTATCTAAAATCGAAACTCCCTGATTACATGGTGCCCACAACATTTATCGTGTTAGAGTCAATGCCGTTGACACCTAACGGTAAAATTGATCGTAAAGCACTGCCTAATCCTGATGTACGGAAAAGCACAGGCTATGTTACACCACGTTCTGACATTGAGCAGCAGTTAGCATTGATTTGGTCTGATGTGCTTAAACACGAACAAGTGGGCATTCATGATAATTTCTTTGAACTGGGTGGCGATTCTATACGCAGTCTCCAAATTGTTGCCAAAGCGAAGGAATACGATTTATTTGTTAAGACAAATGACATCTTTCAGCATCAAACAATTGCAGAATTAGCAGCAGTGGTACAGAAGGATAAGGTTGTACAAGTTGATCAAGGTTTAGTGATTGGTAAGGTACCTTTGATTCCAATCCAACATGCTTTTTTTGAAAGAAAACTGCCTCAACTAGGGCATTACAATCAGTTTGTCTTGTTGGAAGCATCTCATGGATTAAATACTGATTATTTGCGTCAAGCGCTTGCAGCCTTGTTATCACACCATGACGCATTACGATTTACCTACCATCAACAAGCTGGCGAATGGCAACAAACCTGTGATGGGCCTTCAGATGAAATACCGTTGTTTGTAGAAGAATTGACTGATGTTTCTGAAGCAGAACAACTTCAGTTGTTTAAAGAGAAATCTGAAAATTATCAAGCCAGTCTTAATTTAGAAAAAGGCCTCTTATCCTGTTTGGTTGTTTTCAAATTCAGTCATGCTACCCGTTTACTTTGGTGTATTCACCATTTGTTGGTTGATGGGGTGTCTTGGCGCATTTTGTTGGATGATTTGCAAACGGCTTATCAACAAATCAGCCAGGGCGAACTGATCAAACTTCCTCAAAAAACTAGTTCTTTTAAGGCTTGGGCAGAAAATTTGAGTCAATATGCTCAAAGTGAAGCATTATTGAAACAAATGGCCTATTGGCAAGAAATGACTTCTCACCAATTTGTGTTGCCAACAGATCATTTAGAAGGTGCTAATACTATCAGCAGTACGCAAGATTACGTCGTAAGCTTGGACAGTGGTGATACTATTGTGCTGCTTAAAGAAGCCAGTGGTGCTTACAAAACGCGTATCAATGATTTATTGCTTACAGCTTTGGCACAAACTTTCCGTGATTGGACGGGTCAACGAGATTGTTTAATTGAATTAGAAAGCCATGGCCGAATTGACTTGTTTAAAGAACTTGATATTTCTCGCACTGTAGGCTGGTTTACGGCAATTTATCCCATTCAATTACGTCTACCAACAACAGATGCATTGGGTGAATGTATTCAAGCCGTAAAAGAACAATTAAGTCAGATACCTGATGAAGGCATAAGCTATGGTTTGCAGCATTACAATAATAAAGAAACGTCTACATCCAGCAATGTAACAGGTCAAGTGCTCCTTAATTATTTAGGTCAGTTCGATCAAGCGACTGAGGAAGGCCTTTTTCACCCTGTGATAGGAGAAGAATCCTTTGGGTTGTCGCAAAGCCATCAAGGTGATAGAGACTATTTGCTTGAAATTAATGGTGTGGTGCGTGATGGTTGTTTATTTTTTTACTGGAGCTACAGTAACAACCTATATAACGCAGTAACTATACAGCACTTAGCTGACAGTTACATCAAAGTCCTTAAGAATCTGCTTTCTCATTGCAAAACGATTTTGCAACAAGATCGGATGGATCCATCCTCATTGTTATTGCCCATTTGTTCAGAAGGCAAAAAACAGCCTTTTTTCTGTATTCCTGGTATGCAAGGTGTTCCTCGCTATTTATATCCACTTGCTCACCAATTAGACAATGAACAGCCTTTTTATAGTCTACAGGCGCCAGAAATTGTAGGACAGATTTCTTGTGCGTCTGTTGAAGAATTGGCTACACGTTATATAACGGCAATTAAAATAGTTCAGCCGCATGGACCTTATCAGATAGGTGGGCATTCCTTTGGTGCAGCCGTTGCATTTGAAATGGTAAGGCAATTGGAGAATGCCAATGAAGAAATATCTTTGGTTGCAGTACTTGATGAACCTGCCCCAGTAGAAAATACGGTAATCACTGAGAAAAATGAACTGGAAGAACTGGTTGATTATTTGAAATGGTTAGCTTATTTCAACGATATTAAAACGTACGATGGTAATTTGGAACCGTATACGTCTGATGAACGACTTGAGCTAGCAGTGAAATACTTAAATCAAGCTGAGCTGGCATTGGACAAACAAGAACTGGAAACGACATTTCGCGCATTTACCAATAATTACAAATGTTATAATCGTTACATACCCAAAGGAAAAATATCAAGTCGGGTTATGCTTTTGCAGTCTCAAGAACAAGATTCAGAGCGTGAAGAACAGGGTTTGGGTTGGCAACGCTATGTCACAAAACCGATAGAAATTCATAAAGTACCTGGTGGACACTTTTCAATGTTGACAATGCCTTATGTGAAGGAAACAGCAAAGGCCATGTCAGACATTTTGAAATGAAGATGCCCTTGTTACTAAGCTCTGTTTTGCGAATCGGGAAGCTGGAGCTTCCCATGCAGACACTCCCAAACAGAGTTTGGGAGCAAGAAATTTTTCTAACTGTTTAAAAGGAAAGGTTAAATTATGATAACCGCCTACGCAGTATTTGAAGCTAAAGGTGAGCTTAAACGCTTTGAATATGACCCTGGTGCACTGAAACCTGATGAAGTAGAAATTGATGTCAATTTTTGTGGTGTCTGCCACGGTGATATTAATGTACTTGATAATGAATGGGGCATGACCCAATATCCTTTTGTACCAGGGCACGAAGTCATAGGGACAGTTGCCCAAGTTGGTGAACGGGTTCAACATTTCTCCATGGGTCAGACAGTCGGTTTGGGCTGGTTTGCAGGCTACTGTAACGAATGCACCCAATGTCGTACTGGCGATCACAATTTATGTGCTGACGCACATCCCACGATCATTGGACGGCATGGCGGTTTTGCTGATAAGGTACGTGCAGCTGCTAACAGTGTCATTCCTATACCTGATGGCACTGATCTAGAGTCTGCAGGTCCGTTATTATGTGCAGGGATTACTGTATTTAATCCTCTGGTGCAGTTTGATATCAAGCCAACCGATAAGGTTGGTGTTATTGGTATTGGTGGTCTAGGCCACATAGCACTTCAATTTTTCAATGCTTGGGGGTGTGATGTCACCGCTTTTACCTCAAATGATGCTAAAAAGACTGAAGTTCTAAAATTAGGCGCCCATCAGGCCATTAACTCACGTAACCAAGCGGAAATTGAAGCAGCAGCAGGTGAGTTTGACCTTATTATTTCTACTATTGATGCTAGCCTTGATTGGAATGCCTATGTTGGCACGTTACGTCCTAAAGGTAGATTACACTTTTTAGGTATACCAAAGGAACCCTTAGGGGTGACGGTTTCTCAAATGCTTTCAGGACAACGTTCTGTATCCGCTTCACCAAATGGTAGTCCAGTAAATATTGAAAAAATGCTTAAATTTGCTAACAGGCATAATATTAAACCTGTGATTGAAAAGTATAGTTTTGATCAGATTAACCAAGCCATAGAAAGACTAAGGAGTGGACAAGCGCGTTATCGGATTGTTCTTACAAAGTAGGATCATGAGTGGCTGACTATAGTAGACTACTTATGCTACGAGACACCGGAATTTAGACAACGCCAGTGCGTTGTCACATAAAAGAAACGTACCAATGTTTTCAAAGGAAGATGCAGTGCATCCCTTGTTTCATTCCACATACTGCGTGGAATGAAAAAACTGAGAAATAAATAATGATGAGTAAAGTATTTTTGTATGCTGAGTATCAATTATCTGTCCATTTTGACCAATTTGATTGGAAGCCAATTAATGTGCAGATGAAACAAAATGCAGGTTTGAAATCCAAAACCTGGTTAAGTGGCGTTAATACCAATAGTATTGGTGGTTTTTATGAGTTTGACTCTGTAGAAAACGCTCAAAATTATATTGAGAATGTATTAATCCCTTTTTCCAAGGAATTAAAAGGAAGTCTATGCGTCAGACTTTTTGATGGTGAAACTACCAAAGAAGCCAGCATAGGAATGGATTCGCCTTTCTATGCAACTGATTCGTAACTTCCTAGGGAATATAGGTTTTGTAGTTTGAAAAGTCCGATTTCAATTGAAATCGGACTTTGGCAATTCTTAATGAAAGATTTCTTACTTTCTTCAAAATATAACTCTCATAGCGATACTGCGTGGTTAAAGGAATAAAAATATGATAATAGAAACAGGAATAATGGTTGCTGCCTATTTTGGCGTAAGAGTTTCTGAAAAAATTAGGCCAGCTGAATCTAATAAGCTACTTCAAAAATTAAAGAAAGAACTAACAGAGAAAGAATTAGCGAAGAAAAACGAAAAAGAGTTAACAAAGACAGATGAAACAAATGAAAAAGAACTGATAAAGAAAAATCAAAAAAAGAATTTTCAAAATAACAGGAAATTAAGCTTGATTTCTGTAGGGTTGGCAGGTGCAAGACAATTTCTTTACCCATCCTTAGCACCTTTAAGTTTAGGAATTTTTATCTATACGACGATTCCTTATATGAGGCAAGTAGAAAAATCTTTGTTAAAGGAACGAAAAGTTAATGTTGATGTTCTTTTTTTTACCGCAGATGCGATGACTTTAGCTTTGAGCCAATATTTTACTGCAGCTGTGGGTGTTTGGATGATTCATGAAGGCACACATGCCGTGGAAAAGGCTAAAGATCGGTCTGAAAAAATGCTCGTCGATATTTTTGCGCAACAGCCTAGAAATGTATGGGTTTTAAGAGATAATATTGAAGTTGAAATTCCTTTAGAACAAGTCAAGATCAATGATATCCTTGTGGTGAATACAGGAGAAGTTATTCCCAGTGATGGTATTATTACAGATGGATTTGCAACCATTGACCAGCATGCATTAACAGGAGAGTCACAACCCGTAGAAAAAGGAATAGGCGACAAAGTATTGGCCTCTACGTTTATCATGACGGGTAGAGTTTATATGAAGGTTGAGAAATCAGGGCAAGATACGACAATTGCTAAAGTAGGGCAAATTTTAAAAGATTCAGCTCACTTTAAATCTAATGTACAGTTGAAGGGAGAAGAATGGGCGAACAAAGCCACACTTCCCATGCTGTTGTTATCTGGCGTTATCCTTCCAATATTTGGTCCTGTTAGCGCTATTGTTTTTATTAACAGCCATATCGGTGTCCGTGTTCGGATATTTGCACCGCTTGGGACGCTTAACCATATCGCGCTAGCTGCACATAAAGGCATCCTTGTCAAAGATGGACGTGCGCTTGAAAGTTTAAATGATATTGACACAGTCGTTTTTGATAAAACAGGCACTTTAACCAATGAACAGCCCGTCGTAGGAACAGTTATTTTATGTGATAGTTATAGTGAAGATGAAATATTAACTTATGCTGCGGCAGCAGAACGTAAATTTACCCATCCAATTGCTAAAGCGATTATCCAAAAAGCTGAAGATACTCAGTTAACTTTGCCAGATATTGAGGAATCTAATTATCAAATTGGTTACGGTGTAACGGTTAATTGGGAAAATAGGACTGTTCGAGTCGGCAGTCTTCGTTTTATGATTACAGAAGGACTTTCAATTCCTGATAGTATCAAAGAAATAGAATCTGATATTTATAATAAGGGTTCTTCTCTCGTATTTGTAGCGGTGAATGACAAAGTCAGTGGTGCAATTGAAATACAGCCTCAAGTACGCCCAGAAGTTGAAGGCATTATTGCTGGGTTACGGCAGCGCGGCATCAAACATATTGCGATTGTTTCTGGTGATCATCGGGAACCGACTAAAAATTTAGCAGAAAAATTAGGGATGGATGAATATTATTATGACATTCTTCCTGAAAATAAAGCTGAGATTGTTGAACAGTTACAGAAAGAAGGCCGTTCAGTTTGTTTTGTAGGAGATGGAATTAATGATGCTATCGCTATGAAAAAAGCGAATGTTTCCATTTCATTAGCGGGTGCGACTTCGATTGCGACTGATATGGCTGAGGTAGTGTTAATGGACGGTAGTTTATCACATGTATGTGATTTATTCGATGTTTCAAAGAAACTAGATAGTAATTTGGAAAATACACTTTTATACTCGATTGTGCCTGGATTCATTAACCTTAGCGGTGCTTTCTTGTTCCATTTTTCTATTTTAACTGCCTTTGTTGTCAATGGTGCTTCTGGTGTTACTAGCTTAAATAATGTTATGCGACCTATAAAAGAAATTTCCAATGAAAAAACAAGTGATTAGATATTAATATTGGTTTGTGTTTGTCACTCTGACCACAATGTCTTCATACTCCTTTTTAAGCGCCTGGCAGATATTTACGGACGAATGTCCACAATGCTTTAAATGGGCTGGAAGTAGAACTAGTCTTACATTCAGATAAAACCTTATCAATTTGTTCTGCTTTCATGTGAAATTCTTCCGTGAGTATTTGCCTAGCTAAACTTGCATCCAAGTTTATTTTTTCATCTCTGTCAGGTGCCTTATGTATCCATACAAGGTTTACTCCCCGACCACCATCTATGACTTTATAGCTATCATGAGCGTAGGGTTTGATCATGAAAAACTCTTTAGTGAGATGACAACTTTCATCACAAACTTTTTCGATGTTAGGCGTAAAATCAGTCGCGTTTTTATTAATAATAGAAAATCTGTACTGGCTTAACCATTGTTGCTGTTTATTGCTGAATCTTTCCAATTGGAACGCTTTGCTTGATTCGTCAATCGTTCTTACTTGGTATCTTCCAGTAAAGTCTTGGTATTCTCCTGAAAAAGAAATTGGCTTTCGAAAGTAATTTCCCAAGCCAACATCAACTAAATAATTTTTACTTTCAAACTCAACCACAATGGCATTATGCGTTGCAATATCATAACTTGGAACACTTCCATCCTTGATATTATCTATCAGTGCGTCAACCAAATAGGTTTTATAACCCAAGTTCTTCAATAATTCATTTAGAGATGCATTCAACTCAAAGCATATTCCTCCCTGTTGTTCACTCAATTTATCTAAACTTTTATAAGGGTCTAATTCAATAGCATTTTTATCCATGCTGAGAAAAGCAAATCCATTAAAGTGGATATGATAAAGATGATTTTCCATTATTTTATTGAGGCCATCCATAGATGGATAAATGTCTGTTTGTTCCTTACAATCTATTAAGGACAGATAACGCTTTTTAAAAGATTCTACTTTATTAAACATTTAACATTTCCAAATTTAGCAGAAAGGATAAGACTTTCAATTGTAAACCATAGGTGTCATAAACAATGATAACCTATGCAGTAGCAAGTTTGTAGCCTGAATTCAACGTTACGAACGAGGTTACAAATCCTATCGTTATGTTCTGATATATAAAGTTATTAACCATTTATTTAAAGTGGCAATTAGAAAAATTAAAAATATTTTTAAAAACAATGAGTTTAGAAAGGTGAGGTTTTTACAGGAAAAAATAAAATCTACATAATCTCTACATAAAATTAATATGTAATTATTTTAATTTTAAATTCAAAATATTATATAGTTTAGTGAACTGATTAACAGTCAGTAGGTTTATTATTTTTTAACACAATATGCTTGAAATAGTGTAAGAAGTATTCAACTCTTTTGAAACTTTTGAAACTTTTGAAACTTTTGAAACTTTTGAAACTTTTGAAACTTTTGAAACTTTTGAAACTTTTGAAACTTTTGAAACTTTTGAAA
>JADGDF010000321.1 GCA_016745055.1 Thiotrichaceae bacterium
ACTCGCAAAAGTCCGTATTATTGTCGAACATGTAATACGGGCACTTAAAATCTTCAAAATGCTTGCCTTTCGTTACCGAAACCGTCGTAAACGTTTTGCTCTACGGTTTAACCTTATTGCTGCTATATATAATAAACTAATTATTTAAGCTTGTTAACAACTTATTTCGCAAGAGGTCTAATATCTCTCGTTAGGCGCATTAATTTCACTTCATCTAGTACTGGCTGCTGGGCCAACATTCTGATTTCATCAAATAACGCTTCACTTTTTAATAATGGTTGCTTTGCTCTTAACACTTCAATGTTGATAACGTTCAAGTCTATGTTATGTTTTTGCCATTAGCAAATTTCTCATTTTCATACTCATGGCTATACTTTTTTCACAGAATAAATAGTATGCTAAACACTTAATTACATAAGTTATATATTCAGTTTTATATGAAACAGCGTACTTTTGAACAAAATTATCAGTCATTATGGGATAAATTGGAAGCCTGGCTTAACCAACTTGACCAAACCAGCAAGGGTGATCAAACCACCTCGCGGGTGCCGGTTTGTAACCTGCACCTGAATGTTTTAGTAAACTCTGAAATTCATCAAAACGTTTGGGTCAAGGTTACAAACCTTGACCCGCGAGGTGCGAACGTGGAGGAATTTAGGTGTAATTTCGTTTTTCGTGCGCACCAAAAAGACGGTGCGCCCCTACCTGGCTGCTTGCTGTAAATTGCCATCTTCATCAAACACGGTGGGCATTTGTTGAACTTGGGTGAGTTGATTGGCTAAACCATAATCCATGTCCAGGTTGATTTGAGGCACTTGATTGGCAGGTAGTTTGCCTTCTCTGACCATATTACCCGCTGCGTCATAACGATAATCATAGTGAGCAATGGGTTCATCTTGCGCATCGACATCTCTCAAGCTGACCAATTGACCTTTGATGTCGTAGCTGCGGGTTTGCATTGTCCCATTAGGATGTTTTGGGTTGAAATCAGACGGCCATTGACGTCATACTGGCTTGGCTGACCTTATTTACGGGGAGGTATTTGAGGGAAAAATTGTCATAAGTAGGGTTTGCGCCGCGTGTTTTTTTCGGCGCGAACGTGGAAGGGATGAAGTGTAGTTTCATTTTGCGTGCGCACCAAAAAGACGGTGCGCATCCTACCTGGCTTCTCCGACCATATTGCCTGCGGCATCATAATCATAGCCTCGTGTCGGGTTACGGTTTTTGCGTTGCAAAAAGCCTAACCCAACCTACCTGACTTTCCATTGGGTTGGAGTGCAAAATCCAAATCGAAAAAGAAACTTGTCCATACTCATTTTCCTTTAGGAGGTGGTAACCTGGGTGGAGTTGGCTATCCAGTTGGACCAATTGATGGCGATTGACCAGCTCCTCTAAGTTTCAACGCCTCTCCCCATGTTGTAGCAGTGTCACCAGCACGTTACGGGTTTCATCGTAGTCCTGTAGCTACAAAAAAACTTGGCATATATAAAGCTTGCATTGATAAAACAAATAAAATCATGCTTATTATCATGATGCTGATAGAAAGCTTATACATATTTGCTATATCAAATTTTAAATATTGTGTTTTATATATTAGAGTTGTATCACGGAATTTAAGATGGTATTTTGCGAAAAGGAGGATATAAGAAAGAACAAGTTTTGTAAACTTAGGAGAACGAGTATGAAAA
>JADGDF010000193.1 GCA_016745055.1 Thiotrichaceae bacterium
CCTGTGAGCATGTGGTATTACTTCGCTCATTATTGGCCGAGAATTTTCAGCTTATTGCTGCTCCAGAAACCGATTTTTGAGGGGCGGTGACTATAATAGGAGAATATTCGTGCGAAAAACATATTTTTTCAAAATCTTCTGGAGTGTTTTTCTGTTCCTGTGGAGCGGAATAGCATTGGCTTAATCTCCCTCTTGTATGGAGACATTGGCCACCCTTCAAACTACCTTACTCGATCAACAAAATACGGTAAATCAAGCGCAGGTAGAAGATATCTTTACTCAGTTACAGACAGAACATGCTGAAAATCAAGCAGAATTTTGGCGTATTGAAACAGATTTAAACAACCTTGCATTTCCAGACAAGATACTGCAGCGTCACCACACAACAGTCACTCAGTATCGTCGAAAAATTGAACCACTGCTCAAATTACTCTCAACATGGATTGAAACTCAAGACTCAGCGGTTTACCAACGTATCGTTACGCAATTAGCCACTTTATTGGATACGTCGACACCTCAGTGGCAAGAAGCTCAAGCGAGAACGCGTACTGTCACTCGTGAACCGTTTAATACAGTAGAATCCCTTGAAAAAGTGTTTCCTACTATACAACGTACGCGGAGTCCTCTTTCTACTCTCCAAAATCTCAATGATTTAGCAGCTCATGAAGAAATACAACTGACGCCAGAAATACAAGTGTTGGCACAAGAGTTAGACAATTCCTCCGTGGCTATTTACTTTTGGGTAAGAAATCATATTGATTTTGTACCTAGTTACGGTGCCATTCAGGGAGCAGCTCAAACGCTGAAAAGTCAGCGTGGTAATGCATTTGATACTGCTAGCCTGCTGATAGCACTCTGAGGTCTGCACAGATTCCAGCCCGCTACGTTTATGGGACTGTTCAAATCCCAGCAACGCAAGTTATGAATTGGGTAGGTGGTGCTGAAACACCTGAAACAGCTTTACAACTGCTCAGTCAAGGTGGTATTCCCAATCGTGCCGTGAATCAGGGGGGACGTATCACACACATTGAATTAGAACATCTTTGGGTTGAGGCTTGGGTCGATTACCTCCCTTCACGAGGAGCGAAACATCGCCAAGGAGACAGTTGGATTCCACTGGATGCTAGCTTTAAGCAACACCAGTTAACTGAAGGAGCAGAATTAGACACAGCCTTTTCCTTTGCTCATGAAACCTTAGTCAACGATTGGACTGACAGTGCTGTTTATGAAGAAAAGTGGGTTTCTACGCTAAACAATGATCCTGTGCAAACCGCTTTAACAAGCCACCAGCAGGCGCTTCAACAATGGCTTAATGGCCAAGTCGTGGATTCTTTAGGTAAGTTATTAGGCCAAAAAACCTTAAAAACTATCCCACGTTAGCAGGCAATTTACCATATCGTCTGATAGACCGTGTGGATAGCCGCGCTACACTTCCAGATCACCTACGTCATACTTATCGCATTGTCCTTTTTGAGAATCAAGTACAACAAAAGCAAGGTCAAGCAGTGCTTGATTATATCGCGAATTTACCACAACTTGCGGGGCAACGTTTCTCTCTGACTTTTGTTCCTGCCACTGCAACGGATGAAGCGGCGCTCGAACGTTTGTTACCAACGGGTGATTTGAACTTTGCGCAACTTCCTCAGCGCATCCCTGGTTATCTTTTGAAACTTAACGCTGAGTTGCGTCTTGGCGATGAGGTGATGGCCACAGCAGGCTCGTGGAGTTTAGGTTCACAGTTGTTTAGTGAATTGCACTATCTACCCTCTACAGTGCTGGCAGGTGGGAATACTTACGTGCCACCTCATTCAGCCAGTTTGACGGTACCTCGTTTACATGAAGAGCGCACACGTACCTCTATATTGGTAGGTTCTACACAAATCTTCGCTTTCGCTTTACAAGGAGGGTTAACACCAGATTTACAAGCGTTGGCAACATAGATGGCTCGTTTCAATGCACCTGATCATACACTAACCCGTCAGAATGTTGGAGATTTATTGTTAGCCAGTCTCGCTGGCTATTTAGCGGCCAATTCTGATAATAAGGCATTAACAGGACTGTTAGTGACACTGAACGACGATCCCTTAACATTAGATGAACAAGGACAAGCCACAGTATTAGCAGAAACCCCTGGTCGCTATGAGTTACAAGCCATCGTCCGTGATAGTGCAGGTAATCTTAGTCAGGAAGCTGTGTTGTTGCGCGTTACTTAGCCAAATGATACCACCCCGCCGCAGTTAGAAGCTGTCTGGTAAAAACTCAGATACATATTGCAACCATTAATGTGAGCATAACAATTCGTATCATATTCTTAGAAGTAGCTGTTAGGTTCTCAAAGTCTTTAGCGAGTCGGCGAAAATTATTCAATCAAGCGAATGTCCCAACCCATCGTTTAGGGAGTATAGTCCATTTATCCTTGATTTTCGTCGATATATGAAATGTCATATTTAGACCAACAAATTTCGCTGCTGTTCCACGATATCCCGCTGCAAAAGGCTTGAATAGACGGATATTTTTCCAGGCATCGTTACAAAAGCTTGATTTTACGCTAATATTTTTTGCCAGGCAGCCTCTTAGGTCTTTTTGATTTAATTGAGAACACATTCTAGTGAGAAAACTAAGAATTACTCATTGGGGTAACAAAAAAAGTTTAAAATCATTCCTAGTCCCATCAAATATTTATCTGTACAATACATGATATACTAACAGATAGTTGTTTTTTCGGAGACCATTATGACAAATTTATTTTTTGCCATTCGCCGCAGCTTTTATGCAGCTCTATTACTTCCTGTATTCGCTCATGCAAATAGTGTTAATACCAATGCTGATTTGTTATTTAACTGGGCAGAAGCCAATTTTCCAAGTATTTTAAATGATTCCCTAACATCACAAGTACTTTTTGACTACTATTATCGAGGCCCTTACGTTCAGCCAAGTAGTGATAGTCAATTTTATTTGGGAGTGACACTGACTGCCAACCCACATGTTGTCATGTTTGATACTGGTAACGATACAGGCCTTATCGATCTTGGTTTGATGAGTGACTGGTTATCCACTGCAAATATTACGGTAGATACCCTGCCTGAAGTACAACAAATCAGTCTCACCCTTGAAAATGCTAACGATGATGTAGAAGAAAGATTGTCAGATGGTTACATGTATTTTGATAGCAGTGATCTTGAATTGGGAACAGACCCTGATACCTTAGGCGATCAGATTGTAGGAATACGTTTTAATAAAGTTAACATTCCTTCTGATGCTTCCATTTCTAGTGCTTATCTTGAATTCACTACAGATAAAACCTCCCATGATCGTACCTTGGTCACGTTTTATGGAGAAGCCAGTGGCAATGCTACAACATTTACTCAACAACAAAACCTCAGCCAACGTCCAAATACTACCGCCTCAATCTCGTGGGATATTCCTGTGTGGGACACAGAGAATGCAAAACATCGCACGCCTAATTTGGCCACTGTACTGCAAGAAATTATTGGACACCAGGACTGGGCTAGTGGTAACAGTCTAGTGTTATTTATTAAAGGAGAAGGCACTCGCATTGCGAAATCTTACGACGATGATGCTACTAGTGCCCCAGTACTTCATATTGAGTTTACTACAGGTACACCTTCAGTTGAGCCAACAGACCCCGAAGAACCCATCGAACCAACCGACCCAGTATCCTATCCAAACCAGTCTGCTGGCTGCGGTTTATCTGCTACAACAGGCCATAGATATGAATCTATTCTGTCTTCTGGCAGCCAGCGAAAATACTATCTATCAGTGCCAGAAGATTACGATCCAAATAAAAGCTACAATTTAGTGTTTGGCTATCATGGTAATAATTACGATGGTAAACGGATGCGGAACTATCTACGTCTTGAAGACACACCACAGGCAAAGGATATCTTGTTTGTATATCCTAATGGACTAAACCGCTACTGGAAAGAATTTCGTTCTTCAGCAATTGGTTGGTTCTTAAATCCTTATGATAACCAAGATTTTGTTTTGTTTGATGATATTCTCACAGACATAGAAACACATTTTTGTATCGACACCAAACGGGTATATGTCACAGGTCAAAGCTGGGGAGGTGATATGACTAGTGCACTTGCTTGTGGACGTGGTAGTAAAATTGCTGCAGCCGTTGCTGTGGGAGTCAATGGTGATTTTTTCTTCACTGGTCGCCCAGATATTCCAGAACTTTACCCTGAGTTAGACTATTCTGACTGCCAAAGAACAATTCCCATGATTACTTACCGTGGTGAGGATGATACCTACAAAGGTGGAAAAGCAAGTGATTGGTGGTATGGAGTGAACCAGTGCCAACAACCAGCAGGTAATACTACTAAGGAAGATATCAATAAAAATGGATACTATGAAGATCAGAATTGTCTTGTTCCAAATATCTTTGTACGTTATTCCAATGGTGGTGGTTCGAATGACCATCAGATACCAGACAAATTTGAGTACGAAACTATGGATTTCTTCCAGCAACATACTTTGCCATAGTTCTCAATTCAGCAGAACTAGTCAAGTAGGGTAACGGTTTTTCTCTCGTTACTACGATCTCTGTTGGAATGCAGTAACACGCTCCGTATTTTGAATCACATACGACGCAGAGTGTCTAGGCTGAATTACCCGCAGAGTATGGTAACGAGATTTAACTTGCTTTCAACAATTTTTTCAATTTAGGCACACACGAACCACAATTACCACCTGCTTTTAATTTCTCAGTAATTTGCGCGACATCTTTTAAATTTTGCTCTTTCACTGCTTTCAAAATCGTATTCTTACCGACACCAAAACAAGAGCATACAATCTTGCCCGCATCATCTTTTTTCTGTGCAGGCTGCCCTAACAACAAATTAATCCGCTCATCTAATGACAATTCATCTTTGACAAAAAAATCTTGCAACCAATCACGCTCAGGCAATTGCTCATTTGGACTGATAAATACGCAGGCTTGTAACTTGCCACCAACAATCTTGGCGTAATGGTAATAACTCTTGGCACAGTCTTGATATTCCAACCATTCCCAATCTTGTTCCTGAAAATGCTCGATAATCCAACCTTTCCAAGACTCAGGCGTAATCTCACCTGCCAACTCATATCGCCAGCTTTGTTTACCGCGAATTTTCACTCCCCCGTAAGTCAATTGATTTGTCTCGTTTGTCTCGTTCCCATGCTCCAGCGTGAAAATGCGTGTCTTGACGCTCCAGCGTCAAGTCTTTAATCATCCTAATACTACTTTATAGTAGTGTTCCAAAAGCAAGAAAGTTTTTCAGACAAAATTTTTTATTTTGGCATTACTATTAATTTTTACTTTGAAGCACTATGAGTAATAAGAAAACTAAAGAAACTGATGAAGAAAAATGCCTGAGAATTTTTCTAGACGATGGAAAACCATTTCAAGAACCTAGATTTAATGCCCTTCGTTGTCTTGAAGAGATCGGAGGCGAAAAGACTTTTAATGCTATTCAAGAAGCATTACATAAAAAATTATTTTTAGATTGGCAAACTCGAGATAGTGTTATTGGATTACTAGGATCGCTAGGTGGCAAACAAGTAGTTGATATGCTATTAAACCTTTTAGAAGAGGAAGAACACGATACTGTTCGAGAAGGGATTATTGAATCAATCGGTAGTATTCAACAAAATCTTATTGCACAAGGGAAAGAAATGTCTGTTACTCAGCAACAGAAAGTGGTCTTACACTTATGTCAATTGTTAAGCGGTAAGAATAAGGATACTAATTGGTGCATTCGTCGTACAGTGGTTTGGACATTAGAAGGTTTTAAATGTGAACAGTCCATACTTGCCTTAAAAACAGCATTGTCTGATGAAGAGGAGGAAGTACGTGAAAGAGCTAAAAAATCTCTCTTTTATAAAGAGTTCCATGGAAGGGGCGTATGGGAAAGAAAATTTAACAAGCCAGGTAAGGTGCGTACCGTCTTTTTGGTGCGCACGAAAAACCAAAACCACCAGACATTCCTTCCGCATTCGCGCCACAAACTCTACTTAACTCAACCGTTTGACCTCCTTAGAAACCCGTCAAGCCGATAACAGCCTGTTAGCCAGTATCATACACCTTAGTTAGCACCGACGGGACAGCGAACACAGCTCAAAGAGCACTCTGGGCACGTTGTCACTTATCGCTACGATGATCTGTATCGTTTGACCGAAGAAAAAATCACAGATAGCGAGACGACACTGGGCTTTAGTTATCAATACGATGTGGTGGGGAATCGGATTTATGAAACCCAGTTTGAAGGTCCCACGCAAGTCCAAACCAAGTATACCTACGATGCTAACGACCGTCTGACCCAACAAGGCGGAGTCACCTACTCGCGGGTCAAGGTTATAAACCTAAAGGTATCTACACAAGCCAAAAAATAGTATATAAAGCAACAGCATGACAATATTCTACCGAATACAGATAAGCGACAGTCAAAAGGCTACGGACAACTTGTGAGAGAGCATCTTCATGTGGGCGATAAACTGGCATCAGGCTTACGAGCTTTGCCCAATCCTAAAAATAGTTTTGCCAGCACTCAAGCT
>JADGDF010000030.1:0-14166 GCA_016745055.1 Thiotrichaceae bacterium
GACTTTACCCTATTCAAACAAAGTCTCAAGAAAGCTCAACTTGATGTCTCTATACGAGTATTAGCTGATAGCGGTTATCAAGGAATGGGAAAATACCATACTTGTTGCCAAATCCCATTTAAAAAAACTAAGCTTTGCCCTTTGACTGAGGAACAAAAACAGGCTAACCGCCAACTGGATAAAATCCGTATTACTGTCGAACATGTAATACGAGCTCTTAAAATCTTCAAAATGCTTGCGCTTCGTTACCGAAATCGTCGTAAGCATTTTGCTCTACGGTTTAACCTTATTGCTGCTATATATAATAAACTAATTATTTAAGCTTGTTAACAACTTATTTCGCAAGAGGTCTACTACATCATTTAAATTTTAAAATTATCAATAATTTTTAATTATTATCTTAAAAAATGGGTAGCGCCCCAGAAGTACTGCTATAAATATATAATTGATATTGATAGTATAAAAGATTAGAGTTAAGAGAAAGAAAAACGCTCATATCCAAAAAGGAAAGCAGCGTTATCGTTGTAATGAATGTGGATGACAGTTCGTGGATTGGCCAATGTGTTTCAGAAGAGAGCAAAGCTTTAAAACCATTGTTACTTATCTGTAGCGAAAAACTAAGGGGTTACGGAATTTTTTGTTACGTAACCTATTTATTTTTTTGATTAAAATAACATTGGTTATTTTTAGGGCTGCTGTATTTACTAAAAAGTACTGTGAGGATAGCCTCAAATTTCTCCGTCTAGCGTCTCAAGAAAAGCTACAATGTCTTTGATTTCATCATCACTTAATGCTTGATTACTCAATTCAAATAGTTGTTGCTCTTTACCAGACCAATGAATCATTATCGAAGTTCTATCAACCTGTTTCCTGAAAAATAATCTTGAATTTTTCATTTTCATCCAAATATAGCACCCATGTTATCTACCCTCCTTATTTAAAAAACGACATTTTTAGAGTACACCATGGCCAAAATACCTGTTCCTACTGATATAAAATTAAATCAAGCTTCACGTAAAATGAATATCACCTTTGAAACTGATGAAAGTTTTGAGTTGACTTGTGAGTTTTTGCGTGTCTTTTCTCCTTCAGCAGAAGTTCGTGGTCATTCAGAAGATGAAGCAGTTTTACAGGTCGGCAAAGCAGATGTAAATATTGATGCAGTAGAACCTGTGGGTAATTATGCGATTCAGCTTTATTTTGATGATAGTCATGATACGGGAATTTATTCCTGGGATTGGCTATATCACTTATGTAAAGACCATGATGATTTATGGCAAAATTATTTAACACAACTTGAAAAAGCAGGCCAAAAACGCGAACCTCAAAATTAATCATGTCTGATTCTCTGACTTACCAATCTGCAGGTGTCAATATTGATGCGGGTAATGAACTAGTAAAACGCATTCGACCCATTGCACAGCGCACTCATCGACCTGGCGTATTAGCAGGATTAGGCGGCTTTGGTGGTTTATTTGAACTCCCTACAGACCGTTACCAACAGCCTGTACTTGTTTCAGGCACAGATGGAGTGGGCACTAAATTAAAATTAGCACTTATCCTTAATCAACACGACACAATTGGCATTGATTTAGTCGCCATGTGTGCCAATGATATTGTTGTTTGCGGTGCAGAACCGCTATTTTTTCTTGATTATTATGCTACAGGGCAACTTTCCTTAGATATTGCCGAAAAAGTGGTGGCGGGTATTGGTAAAGGGTGTGAACAAGCGGGTATTGCCTTACTTGGTGGTGAAACTGCAGAAATGCCTGGTATGTATAATAGTGAAGAATATGATTTAGCCGGTTTCAGTGTTGGGATTGTGGAAAAGCAGGCCATTATTGATGGAACACAAATTCAAGCTGGGGATGTGCTCATTGGATTGGCCTCTAGCGGCCCACACTCTAATGGTTATTCGCTCATTCGTAAGGTGCTAGAAATATCTCAAACAGATATTTACCAAAGTTTCCAAAATAGCACATTAGGAGAAACTTTACTTACGCCAACGCGAATTTATGTTAAATCATTGCTCGCATTACAACAACAAGTTGCTATTCACGGCCTAGTTCATATTACCGGCGGTGGATTTATTGATAATATTCCCCGTATTTTACCAGAAGGCATGAGTGCTAGGATTGACACTCAGGCTTGGCCTCATTTACCGATTTTTGATTGGTTGCAAACAACAGGTAAGATTACCAATCAAGAAATGTATCGCACCTTCAACTGTGGTATTGGTATGATTGTTTGTGTGGCCGCAGATAAAGTATCGGATACTTTGCAAATTTTGCAAACTATGGGAGAAACTGCTTGGGAAATTGGTCATATTACCCCTTTGCAAACTGAACCTGTGGTTTTGCAAAAATTATGATGGCTGAAAGTTATGTCTCTTACTACAAATTATTTTGAATTATTCAACTTACCCATTGATTTTGAAGTAGATTTACGAGCATTGAGTGGGCGCTATCATAAATTGCAGCAAGCAGTGCACCCTGATAATTACGCCAGTGCGCCTGAAAGAGAGAGAAGGCTTGCTGTGCAAAAAGCAGCGCAAATTAATGAAGCCTTTCAAACTTTAAAAAATCCATTAAAACGTGCACACTATTTTTTAGAATTGCATCATACTTTGCCTGAGTCAGCAAATCAGCACATACTGGACAATGCATTTTTAATGCAGCAAATGGAATTGAGAGAAACGTTGGCTGAAATTAATGATACTGAAAGCTTGAATGATTTTTTAGCTCAGTTAACCCAAAGTCAGCAAAACATTATGACAACCCTATCGCAACAATTTGAAGCTCAGAATTATGAATCTGCTTATTATAGTATTAATAAATTACATTTTTTTGAAAAGCTGTATGAAGAAGCCATGAATGTGGAAGAAAAGCTTTAATTTCGAAATTGATAATGCTACTTTTAGGTGAATTAAAAGTAATCGTGTTAAAATGGTACTGGTTTAAGAATTACTTAACGCAAATTTTTTACACTTGTTTAAGTCCTGAAGGAAAGTATTGCCATGAAAAACTATGTTTTATCCACATTTATTTCTTTAGCCCTTATAAGCCCTTGGGCTTTAGCAGATGAATCTGCAGTACCAGCATCAATGGATGCTGCCACAACTAGCATGTCTGCGGAACAACCGACTGCTGTAACCGAAGAAGCTTCTGCTGAAAGCAAAACTGAGGATAACGCTGCTGCTGATAAAAAAGTAGACGTACAAGACCCACGTGAAGTGATGCGTGAACGTCGTGACAATCATAAAAAGGCAATGCGTGAATTACGCGATCAATTGCGCGATACTGATAAACAAGCTGACCGTGAAAAAATCAGGGAACAGGCTAGACAATTACGCGATGATTTTCGTCAAGAAATGCGTAAAATGATGGATGACATGAACGTAATGCATGATATGCGTCCAAGACGTGCTAATCCTTGCGGTTCACAAGGCGAGCAACATCCTAATTGCAGACATAATAGCAGATATTCTGCTGGCCCTGATTGGGGTTATGATAACCCACGCAGTGGTAGGTTTGCGCCTCCTCCAGCTTGGGGCGATGATTTTAATGCGCCATCACCTCGTGCCAACATGCGTCCAAGCCGTTTTGATGAAGAACAAGCTTTTCGCGATAAAGTAACCAATCACATGGAAAATATTGAAAAATTACTTGAACAAGTGGTTGAGAAGTTGAATAAATAGTTTTTAAATGGGTATAAATCCTAAAAGCTGTTAATTAAGCTTGGGAATCCAACTCTTTAGGTTTGAAAGTGTTTACTTAAATTAAACCACTCAAAACTAAAGTTTTGGACTCCCTGTATTAGCTCTTGATTACCCATTTACTTTCTTTAGAACAACAGATTACAATAAGTTAAAAAATAAAGTCCTCAACAAGGAAGCATCATTAATGAAAGAACATGTTATGGCAGGAAATACTTGGGTACGCGGATTTTTTATGCTATTGTTTTCTTCAGTATTATTCTTATTAGCGTACAGCCCAGTGATGCTAATTTTAATGTCAGTGATTCTTTTTCAGTTTGGATTCATGCTGCTTACGGGCAAACTAAATGAAAATTTACTCACATTTAGCCAAGGGTTATGTACCTATACTTACCAAATTTTGCGTTACCTTACTTATAATACGGATCAAAAACCTTTTCCTTTTAGTAAATGGCCTTCGGAATAAACTAAATTTCAATCCCAAATTTACTCTCCTCTAAGTCATTTAAATTTTAGCCCTTTTTTATTTAGCTAAGATTTCGTATAATTCACTATTTTCACTAAGTTAACAGGATATAAAAAACGATGGTAGCTCTTCGACTCAGCCGTGGAGGCGCAAAAAGGCGCCCATTTTATCATATTATTGCGACAGACTCTCGTAACCGCCGTGATGGACGCTATATTGAAAGATTGGGTTTCTTCAATCCTGTCGCAACAGGTAAAGAGGAACTGTTGAGATTAAACCTAGAAAGAATTGATTATTGGTTAGGTGTTGGTGCAAAACCAACTGATCGCGTCGTTAAATTAGTTCAAGACTATAAAAAAACAGCACAAACAGCCCAAGCTGATACAGCAGCTAGCTAAACATGACAACACCTAAGCACCTAATCTTAGGTAAGATCAATGGGTTATATGGTGTACGAGGTTGGGTAAAAGTTTTTTCTTACACTGCCCCCCCTAAAAATATTTTGGATTACACTCCCTGGCAGCTTTGCCATCATGGACAATGGCAAACCATCAATGTACAAGATGGGCAGTTACAAGGAAAAAAAATCGTTGTCAGCTTAGAAAATTATACTGATTGCGATCAGGCTGCAAAATTATTGGGTGCAGACGTTGCTATTTTTCGGGAACAATTGCCTTCAGCAGACCCAAATGAATATTACTGGTCTGATCTCATGGGCTTAACTGTAGTGAATCAGCAACAGCTTTGTTTAGGGATAGTAAAACACCTGCTAGAAACTGGTGCAAACGATGTTTTGGTCGTCAATGGTGAAAAAGAATATTTAATCCCTTTCGTACAACCGCAATTTATCACACATGTCGATTTAGAAAAAGGCATGATATACGTTGATTGGGAGACTGATTTTTAAGAACACAGATGCAAATTGGGGTCATTAGCCTTTTTCCTGACATGTTCGATGCGTTAAAATGTGGTGGAGTAACAGCAAGAGCCTTAGAAAAAGGTATTTTTGCTTTAAATTGTTGGAATCCACGTGATTTTGCAAATAACAAACATCGACATGTAGATGACCGCCCTTATGGGGGAGGGCCAGGCATGGTGATGCAAGTCCAACCACTGCGTGACGCTATTCAAGCTGCAAAAACACATTTAGGCGCAAAAACCAAAGTCATTTATCTTACGCCGCAAGGCCGTCCACTGACTCAAGCAGGGATACAAGCTTTGTTAAATACACCAAATTTATTATTGGTGGCAGGACGTTATGAGGGGATTGATGAAAGAGTCATTGCCCATGATATTGATGAAGAGTGGTCTATTGGTGATTATGTACTCAGCGGGGGAGAATTAGCTGCAATGGTCATCATTGACGCTTTGGTTCGGCAGCTACCTGGTGCTTTAGGTCATGCAGAATCGGCAATCGCTGACTCATTTTACGCAGGTTTCTTAGACTATCCGCACTATACGCGGCCTGAAGAGATTGATGGTCAATCAGTTCCCATTGTGTTAGTGAATGGACATCATGCTGAAATTGATACCTGGCGACAAAAACAAGCATTAGGACGCACCTGGTTAAAACGTCCAGATTTATTAGCCGAAAAAAAATTAACAGCGATACAACAGCGCTTACTTAATGAATTTATTACAGAATATGAAGGAGATAAATGAATGAATATTGTTCAACAATTAGAACATGAGTTTATGGGAGATAAAAAATTTCCCGAATTTAATCCGGGCGATACAATTATAGTCCAAATTAAAGTAAAAGAAGGGACACGTGAACGTTTACAAGCTTTTGAAGGCTTGGTCATTGCAAAACGTAATCGTGGTTGGAACTCATCATTTACCGTGCGTAAAATATCTCATGGTGAAGGCGTGGAAAGAGTATTTCCAGGTCACAGCCCTTTAATTCACTCCATTACTGTCAAACGTCGCGGTGATGTGCGTCGTGCTAAACTGTATTACATGCGTAACCTTCGTGGTAAGGCAGCGCGCATTAAAGAAAAAATTGTCAAAAAAAGCTAGTTTCATATTCGCAAGTTATCTGAGTGTTATTGAAAATAACCAAGATAGCTTGTCACTTCATAAGGATATTACTCATGTCTCAACGTGTTATCTTACTTTCTCTCATTATTGGCCTACTTTTTTCGTTTAAAGCCATTGCTGAAGATGCCCCAGAATTAAAAGCTGAACCTAAAGCGGATACTGTAAATGTTTCTACAACACCTCCTTCTTCAATCCTGCCTCCACCATCACCGCCTTTAATTATTAAAGGGGAAAATATACCCGATGTGGTTAAAGCTGCGCTCAAAGGCATTATTTCGCCAGAAAAAACAACTAACAATACTGTGATTGTAAATCCTTCGCAATTGAAAGGACTGTATGAAATCGTCGCAGGCGCTAATATATTTTATGTCAGTGATGATGGCCAACATGTTATTTTGGGCGATTTACGTCATGCCAAAACAGGGGCCAATTATACTGATGACCGTCGTAAGCAGATTCGATCAAACATCTTAAATACTCTGGATGAAAAAGAATTAGTCGTTTTTGAACCCGAAGAGGCAACAAAATATACGGTTAACATATTTACTGATGTCGACTGTCCTTACTGCGCTAAAATTCATGAAGAAGTACCTGAATTAAATAAAGCAGGTGTCAAAGTACGTTATTTGGCATTTCCAAGAGCAGGCGTAGGTTCACCAACGTATAACACCATGGTTTCTGTTTGGTGTGCTGACGATAAAAAACAAGCCATGACTAATGCCAAAACAGGGGTTAAAGTGGAGCCAATAACTTGTGATGATCCTGTTAATAAACAATATCAGCTTGGCCAGGTGTTAGGCGTTACTGGTACACCAGCATTGTATCTTGCCGATGGTGAAAAATTACCAGGGTATGTGCCTGCAAAAAACCTGATTAGCTATTTAAAGCGAAAGGATTTGATGTATAAATTGCACATGAAGAGAAAATAAAAATTTAGCTTATTGGTGATTAAATTTCGCTGGAGCAGGCTTTTATTTAAACCTGCTCCAGCTTGCTTTTTTTCAAGTGCTTAGCTACTAGTTCAAAAACATGTCTCAACTCTAAGATCTGGGCTACAAAATCCTCTTTCAATCAATAACTCATGGAATCCTTTATCCCTATTGATTTGGTTAGAAATATTGATTTTGAAAACTGCGAATTGCTTGATAAGTCCTTTATTTCTGAACAATACAAAAAACGTGAAAGTGATGTTGTTTATAAAGTAAAATTCAAAAAAATTGCCGAAAACGAAATTTCAATTGAAAAATTTGAGCAATGCGGTAGCCACCTTGTTTTTAAGGGACGCAAAACAAAACCATGAGGTATTTGTACAAACCTTTTCAAATCTATTAGACTTAGAAGATAAGCAAGTTATTACACTATTATTCAACTACTTTCAACAACTGTTTAATCATGTCATTGATAGCGCAAGTAACAGGATTATCTGTCAAAGACATTGAGAAAATAAGACAAGAAATTACGCACTAAATATTATGTCCTTCAAAAAAATTAAGCTAAAGCCCCAGCTATTTGTGTAAGCTTGGGGCTTCTCAAAATGAATGACGTTCTAAATATCCCTTAATAATTCATTTAAACCCACTTTACTGCGCGTTTTTTCATCAACTTGTTTAACAATTACCGCACAATATAAACTATATTTGCCATCTGAAGAAGGTAAGTTACCAGAGACAACAACTGAGCCTGGCGGTACATATCCATAAGTCACTTCGCCCGTTAAACGGTTGTAAATTTTGGTACTTTGGCCAATATAAACCCCCATTGAAATGACAGCTCCCTCACCGATCACGACGCCTTCAACGACTTCTGAGCGTGCCCCAATAAAACAATTATCTTCAATAATAGTGGGCGAAGCTTGTAAGGGTTCTAAAACACCGCCAATACCTACACCGCCGGATAAATGCACATTTTTACCAATTTGCGCACAAGAACCAACAGTTGCCCAAGAATCAACCATCGTTCCACTATCAACATAAGCACCAATATTGACATAAGAAGGCATTAATACAACATTAGGGGCAATGTAAGCACCTTTGCGCACAGATGCAGGGGGAACAATTCTAACACCTTGTTGAGCTAATTCACGTGAACTACTATCTGCATATTTTGAATCAATTTTGTCGTAGTAGTTGGTAAATCCACCTCTTATCAATACATTTTCTTGGAGCTTAAAGGACAGTAAAACTGCTTTTTTTAACCACTGATTAACCACCCACTGACCATCTTGCTTTTCTGCAACGCGCGCCTGACCGCTATCCAACATATTTAAGGCTTCATTGACTCCATTTTTTATTTCTGGACTCACATTTTGTGAGTGTAAACTTGCTCTTTCATCAAAAGCTTGTTCTATGGTATTTTGTAAATCACTCATGAAATAAACAACTCCGCATTACTTAAATAAATTTTATTGCTGATCATTTAACCACGGCAATAATATTTTGTAAATCACCAGTTTATATCTCTTTTTTATGGTTATTACTGACGAACTATCTATTTTCACGCGTGATGAATATTACCATTTACCTAAGTCTTTGCAATATTGAAAAGCCTCACTTTCTTCCAATAGGCCCAAAATTTGTTGTTGAGCATTTGCTGGTAACTGTTGTTTCCACTTATCTTTTATTTGTGCTGGATTTTGGAATACAGAAAAATAATTCTTCACACCATATTCTTTATAACTTACTTTTTTCTCAGCAAGTTCGCCCAGAAATAACTTAATATACTCAGCCGTTTGGGCTGAAAAATCAAGTCCAAAATGTTTAAACATTTGTTGAGCAATAGCTTGAGGATTAACACAAAGCTCTTCATAAAAAATAATAAGTGCATTGCTATTGTCTTTAGCGGCTGCAATACCTTGTTCCACATCCATTCGCCACAATAAAGTTTCTTTCTCTAAAGCACCCATTTGGGCAAACTGTGAGACATATTTTTCTGCCAGTTTCGGGTCATGACGAGCTAATAATTGATCCAATATATGGTGACGTTGTTCTGGCATATAGCCTTTCTTCATACCGCTCAATGTAGAATTCACCACTGCGCAAGGATGTCTTACTAGATAGACTATTTTCATTGATGTCTTTGCTAAAAGATTAGTCATGACCTTTTCTAAAGTGACTTCCTTAAAAATGAGTGCAGGACGATTATTTGGAGTGTACATCCAGCGAAATAAAGGATGAACAGGCTTTAAAACTCGTGCGGGTAAACGCATCCAAGTTTTACCCCAAGTAAAATAATCTTTTGCGAAAAAGGGTGGTCTTTCTGTTTTTGGATGTGAAGCCAATAATAGCTGGTAAACTTGTTCTAAGTCTGCATCAGTCAGTTGTGGAGATTGTAGCAATTGGCGTGCTTTGTGGATTTTAGGATACTTTCTTAAACGGTGAAAAGGTTCAAAACGATAAGCAACTTGTGGGTGAGAATCAGCAATTGATCCTAGCCATGAAGAACCTGAACGTCCAGTACCAAAAATTCCCATTATCTGTAATTGTTCCATAGGTATATCCTCTACAGCATTTGTTAATGATGTTATACACTCATCATAAAAAAATCAATAAGCTATAAAAGTCTACTTTTATAATTTATTGTTATAGCTATCCAAAAATTTGGCAGTATTTTTTTACAGGTTTTAATTTTACTGCGCAAAAGAATATATAAGCTTTATTATTGATAAGTACGCAACTTATCAATATCAAGGATATCAATACATTTTCCTGTAACAGTCAAAATTTTTGCTTTGGTCATTTGACGTAAAATACGTGATAACGTTTCAGGTTTAATTGATAAACGAGAGGCAATAACTTGTTTAGGCACATCAAATTGGATTTGACAACTGCCTTGGCTGCCGATGGGGACTTGAGAAAGTAAATAATTAATAAATCGATAATTTGCATTTTGCAAAGCCAATTCGTCGATTTCATTTAACCATCGGTGTAAGCGCATACTCATATCACTCATCACTTGTAAACAAGTATCAAATGAATCCTGTAAAATACCTAAAAATACTTGATTTTCAAAAGCAAGTACTGTGGTTTCACCAATCGCTTGTGCAGTTACCGGATAAGATGGCTTATTCATAAACATAATTGCTTCAGCAAAGCTTTCACCCGGCGGAATGACTTCTATGACTTTTTCCACACCTTCAACAGAAGTACGTGTAAGCTTTATATGGCCTTGTTGAACAATAAAAAAACGTTCAGCAAGATCACCATGTAAAAAAAGAATATTAGTTTCATCCAAATTTATATAATGCATTGTACGCATTAATAAATTTAATTGAATTTCTGTAAGACTGGTAAAAAGATGTACTTTGCGTAAATATTGGTGAGTCACAGGCAGTTTAGTCATTTATTTAGTTTTTATATTTTATTATGGACGAGATATGAAAATTTCTGTTTGTTGGTAACTAATTACCACATCATCAGTACGAATTTCTTTGAGTTTCATATCCTTTTGAATATACATTCCTTCCTTATAACGTCTGCCATTCAGTAGCACGAAACGACGTTGTGGATTTTTATCATAGACATGTACATTAATTTCCAAATGCGGTAAATTTGTCTGTGAGGTATAAGAAACGGGTTTAACTTTTTGACTTACCTCTAGTGTCTTGGCAGGTTTAGAAACAATAGATTTCGGTGGCGATATTACAGTAGGAATTGTTTTAACAACCTGGGTTTGTTTTTTTTCTGAAGGTGGCACATAAATATGTTCTGAAAGTACCGATGTTTCAGCAAGATGGCGTGGCGTAACAGGTAATGTAGATGTTTCAATTTGTGGTTGAACAGGTTTTACAGGGTTAAAATCAGATGAAGTGGACTGTTTCCAGAGTAAGAAAAAGCCAATGAACAATATATTAATACCTATTACCACACTGATAAACCAACCCCATTTTATGGCTACTTTTTCCTCCTTGGAAAAAACAAGCGAAGTTTCCAAATTGGATACTTTGCCAAGATGGTGTTCCTGCTCCGCTTTTTTTAAAGCTTCAAATATATAAGACATATACTATCCAAAACGAAGGTTACCTAGTCTATTCAAAAGATATTAACTCAGTTTAGCAAATGTGCAAAACTTATTTTTCAAGATAAATGATGATTTACCTTGACTATAATGAGATTTAATCTGAGTGATAAAAATGCCATACTCATGACGCATCATGTCAGTACTACACTTAATAGATTTTATTATGCCACGTATTGTGTGATACAAGAAAAAACTGAGTTTTGACACGCGAAAAGTATATCTTTATTAAGAAAAACCAAATTCGTTTATAATATAACAAATTTCAAACAATTCAGATTTTATCCATATAGAGATAAGGACATATTCCCTTGAGAGAAGATTTTCCACGTATAAAACGACTCCCACCTTATGTTTTCAGTGTTGTTAACGATTTAAAAACGCAAGCACGTTCAAGAGGTGAAGACATTATAGATTTAGGCATGGGTAATCCTGACCAGCCTACACCTAGTCATATTGTTGAAAAATTAGTTGAAGCTGCTCGTCGTAAAGATACCCATCGTTACTCTGCGTCCAAAGGCATTCCTCGTTTGAGACAAGCGATGGTAACTTGGTATAAAAAACGTTATGACGTCGACTTAAACCGAGATAAAGAAGTTATTGTAACCATCGGTTCTAAAGAAGGCTTGTCACACTTAGCACTTGCGACCGTAGAAGCGGGCGATTCAGTGCTAGTACCCAATCCTGCCTATCCTATTCATCCTTATGGTTTTGTAATTGCGGGTGCTGATATTCGTCATGTGCCTTTGGCACCTGGGATTGATTTCTTTGGAGAATTGAAAAAAGCCATTGAAGATTCTTGGCCACGGCCCAAAATGTTAGTGCTTAATTTTCCAGGCAATCCAACAACACAATGTGTTGAGCTTGATTTTTTTGAAAAAATAGTAGCCATTGCCAAAGAATATGGTGTTTGGGTGATTCATGATTTAGCTTATGCAGATGTGGTATTTGATGGCTACGTCGCACCCTCAATTTTACAAGTACCTGGTGCTAAAGATATTGCTGTTGAATCATTTTCAATGTCTAAAAGTTATAACATGCCAGGCTGGCGAATTGGTTTTATGTGCGGTAATGAAGTGTTAATTTCGGCTTTAACAAAAATGAAATCCTACTTAGATTATGGAACATTTACTCCGATTCAAGTGGCATCAATTACTGCTTTGGAAGAGTCACAAGAGTGTGTTAGTCAAATTCGCGATATGTATCAAGATCGGCGTGATGTTGTCTGTGATGGGTTGAATAATTTAGGCTGGGCTGTTGAAAAGCCCAAAGCAACCATGTTTGTATGGGCGCCAATACCTGAGCCTTATAAAGCTATGGGTTCACTGGAATTTTCCAAAAAATTACTGGCAGAAGCTAAGGTTGCGGTATCTCCAGGGATTGGCTTTGGCAGTTATGGTGATGATCATGTACGCATTGCGCTAATAGAAAATCCACATCGTACGCGCCAAGCATTACGTGGTATTCGCGATATGTTTAGAAAAGATGGCATCGTGTAAGCTTTTTTAGGATATGTATTTTCAAGTATATTACCATAAGCTAAGGAACAACTTACCTCCCCAACCCTTCCTCAGTAAGGAGGAGAGTAAAGGATGATTGGAAAAAATCCTTAGCTTACAATAATTTTTGATGCATACAATTCATCCTCTGTATGACTCGCTTTTGTGTGGCATTCTTTTTCCGCGACTGTCTGATGTACTACTGCACAAATTCATACGTTCATCAATTTGTAGTGCTCCTATGTAATTTAAGTTACTAAGGAAATTCCTGTCATAAATTAAAATAATAAGGTTACTATGTCAATTTGACATAAGATTTCTATTGTGAAAAGTATAAACTTACAAACATCTTAATTTATATAAATAATTTAAGAGATAAAATATTTTATAATTGGTATTTAAGTTTGTGTATTCCTTAATTTTTTGAAAGAATTTTGTCTCACTGACAAAATGACAGAGAATAAAGGTGTAATCTTATAAGGTTAACAAGAAAGAAAGTTGTATTTTTATTATTTAAAATCAAAGTAATATAAACCAAAAATCACTATGGCATATATATTGCTTAAGACGCTGACTGCTACACAATCACAATAATAAAAAATCTAATAAATGTTTGTTTACTCAGGTTGTTGTAGTATTAAACTTTAAAGTTGTAATAAATCGAACAAACCTCCTAGGAGATTATTTATGATGGTAAGCAAAATTAAGAAAGCTCTTGGTATCGTTGCAATCGCTGGTATGATGGCTATGCCTCAAGCTTCTAGTGCATACGGCATGTATGGTATGGGCATGGGCGGCATGGGCATGTATGGTATGGGCATGGGCGGCATGGGCGGCATGTATGGTATGCGCGGCATGGGCGGCATGTATGGTATGCGCGGCATGGGCGGCATGTATGGTATGCGCGGCATGGGCGGCATGTACGGTATGCGTGGCATGGGCGGCATGTACGGTATGCGTGGCATGGGCGGCATGGGCATGTACGGCATGGGCATGGGCGGCATGGGCATGTACGGCATGGGCATGGGCGGCATGGGCATGTACGGCATGAGAGGCATGGGCGGCATGTATGGTATGCGTGGCATGGGCGGCATGGGCATGTACGGCATGGGTATGTACCCAATGTACGGCATGGGCATGGGCGGCATGGGCATGTACGGCATGAGAGGCATGGGCGGCATGTATGGTATGCGCGGCATGGGCGGCATGGGCATGTACGGCATGGGTATGTACCCAATGTACGGCATGGGCATGGGCGGCATGGGCATGTACGGCATGAGAGGCATGGGCGGCATGTATGGTATGCGCGGCATGGGCGGCATGTACGGTATGCGCGGCATGGGCGGCATGTATGGTATGCGCGGCATGGGCGGCATGTATGGTATGCGCGGCATGGGCGGCATGTACGGTATGCGTGGCATGGGCGGCATGTA